>JAKAVU010000185.1 GCA_021817185.1 bacterium | reverse complement strand
GAAGGGCCTGCGCCTCATGAACTGGGGTGGGCTCCGCCAGCGTCACCACTAGGACCCGGGTGAACTCGGGATCCCCCAGACGGTCGAGCAGCGCCGCAACCTCGGGTGGCACCTCGGCCGACTGCCTGCGAACCTCGCGCTGGAAGCTGCGCGCCGCGTCCAGCAGGAGCAGGGTGTGACCGCTCGGAGCCGTGTCGAGCACCACCACTGAGTCCCGGGCGCGGGCCACGGCGGCGGCGAACTCGCGAAAGACAGCTATCTCCTCGGTGCAGGGAGAGCGGAGGTCCTCCACCAAGACCGCGTGCGCAGCGGCGTCCAGCCCAGACCCGGCGGTCGCCAGCACCTGGGAGGTGTAGGCGGCCGTGGCCGCCACCGGATCAATCCGCTCGACCCTGAGATCGCTCGGGAGGTCGCCGAGGTCGCCCAGCACCTGGCTAACGTGGGCGGCAGGGTCCGTGGTGGAAAGCACCACAGGCACACCTCGCCGGGCCACCGCCACCGCGATCGCGGCGGCGATGGTGGTCTTGCCGACGCCGCCCTTCCCCATCGTCATGACCAAGCCTCGGCCCGCATCGGCGATCGAATCCACAAGGTTGGCCAGACCCAGCTCCGACACACCCTGGAGCTCGGCCGCGGTGGCACGGTCCTCGGTCGCACTGGAGCTCGGACCCGAGTGGAGAAGGCGGCGCAGGCCGTCTACTCCGAGCGGCGGAGCGTCCAGCAGGGGCACCGACTCGCGGCGCAGGCGCTGGAGATTGGATGGGGTGGCGGCCAGCGCCTCAGCCTGGCGGCCAGCGAAGGCGCGGGCGGTCCGATCTGAGGTGGTCGCAAGCTGACCCTCTGGGTAGACTCCGTTCACCACCAGCAACTGGTTGTCCAGCCCGGTGTCCGCCAACTCCGCGCTGGCCCGCGAAGCCTCCGCCAGCGCCCCTCGGTCCGGCCGCGTGACGAGAACCAAGGTTGCGCGAGCTGAGTCCGACAGCACCTGGAGCGCTTCTCGGTAGCGCGCCCGCTGCTCGGTCAGCCCCGAGAGCGGCCCCACGCAGGTGACCCCGACCTGGTTGGTGTCCAGGTAGCTTGTCCAAGCCCCCGGCAGGGCCAGCATGCGCAGCGTGTGCCCCGTGGGAGCGGTGTCGAAGATCACGTGGTCAAAGTCGGCCGGATCGGCCAGCAGACCGGTGAACCGGTCGAACGCCGCGATCTCCACGGTGCATGATCCCGAAAGCTGCTCCTCTATCCCCGCCACCACCTGATCCGGCAGCACGCCGCGGTACGGCCCGACCACACGCTGCCGGTAAGCGGCGGCCGCAGCCATGGGGTCAATGTCCAGCGCCCAGAGGCGCTCAGTCCCGGGCACGAGCTGGGGCTCGCTCCCCAGAGAGGTGCCCAGAACCTCACTGAGGTTGGACGCCGGGTCGGTGCTCACCAGCAGCACCTTGGCGCCGCGATCGGCCAGGTTGACCGCCACGGCACAGGACAGCGAAGTCTTACCGACCCCTCCTTTGCCGGTGAAGAAGAGGAACCGAGTTGGGTGATCAAGAAGTGAATTGAACATCGCTGCCACCCTCAGCAGCAGCCCGATCGGGCCGCCGACTCTCCCCCACAGCACCCCTGCGCCGACTCTGCATGTGCCACCGGCACCCGGACTTCGTCGGCGGTGGCGGGAACATTTGCCCACTCGGCCATCTCGCTGCGAGAGGGGTAGCGCCCAGACGACCTGACCTCGCCACCGACCATGACCACCGGCAGCGCCGCTTCGCCGGACGCCTTGAGCAGCTCTCCGACCGCGGCCGTCGACACGAAGGCGCCCGGCTCCTGACTCAGGTTGAAGCGGCTCACCCTGACCCCCTGGCTCCCCAGCCAGTCCAGATCGCTGGCAAACCGTGCCAGCGCCGGATCGACCTGGGGTCCGCAAACGCCGGTCGAACAGCACATGGCGGGATCGAAAACCTGAACTTCCATAGCCAACTCCTGAAATCGCACCTTGGCCGTAGATGGCCCGCCCCGGAGTATATCGCACATCGACGATTTCCGATCTTAGCTCGTGGCCCTTCTCCCGACGGACGCCGTAACCTCCCCAGCCCCCCATCTGTCCACTGCAGTAGGGCCACATCAGAGATCGGGCCCCAGCTGGCGCTCCCCCCAGACCAGCACCGAAGCCAAAAGGAGGTGAGATCGGCCCAGGCGCCCGCGGCTGCCGTGCTTCAAGCCCTGCGGCCTGGCCATGGCGGCGTCGGCGGCACTCTCATCGGCCACCTGGGCGCGATGCCGAACGGTGGCCGGACGATCTCGACCGCAGCCCTCAGGTCGCAGGGCCATGAGCCCAAGGACAGGACACGTCGGAGTGCTGGGGATTCAGCCGGGTTGGCGAATTTCCCTGCCGTCGGAGTGCATTGGCAAGGGACCGGGGATGCGCCGGTCGCGGGCCGACGCGACCGGCGCCATGAGACCGATGACAACCGCCGCCGCAGGAGTCCCAGCGCCAACCACAGGCCGGGCCGACGCGCGGCTGAAAGCCCCCTTCGCCAACGGCTCTAGCCTCCTCCGCGAATTGTCATCGGCCCAAGCCTGGCGTCGCTCGGCGTTGGTTCGCGACCGTGGTTCCACCCGCGTGCGCGCCGGAGCCGACTCAGACGGTCAATGAGGCGTGCGCCGGAGGGGCCCCGTACGGACCACCGAGGTGACGGGCACGCGGCAGCTGGTCTATGGTCCCCTCGCCTGAAGCCAGCGACAGGCCTGCTGGTCGCGCCGACGCCCTCAAGCCCTTGCGACCAAGCTTCTGCCGAACAGCGCCGGTGTTGCCGGGGTGGCCCGCCCGGCCTCGGCAAGGTCTGGGAACCGGAGCCGAGCCGCGTTCCCCTCGATCTTGGTCGTTCCCTGAGGTCATGGGGCACCCGGCCCGGGCCGCCGCGGGGCAGTCGGCCCAAGCGGCTGGTGGGATCCTGTAGTCCCGCGCCCGCTGACCCGACATCCACCGCCCCACCAGGGTGGACGTGGCCACCGCTCATGAGGGCGACGATCGTCCCGAGAGAGCTCGCCGGCTGCGGCTTGAGGTTCGAAGCAGTCCACGCTCCCGGGGCAGCCCATTCGCGTGCCGCTAGACTTCCAGCAACTTGGCCGGCTCCCCGCTTCTCGCACAGGCGCGTCGATGAGCCCGCTCGCGATCTTGGCCGTCCTGGTGGTACTCGGCTTCGCGTTCATGCTCGGGGTCTCCGACGCCCCCAACGCCAGCGCCGCCCTGCTCGCCGCGCGAGCCACGTCCTACCGTGGGGCCATCAGCTTCGCGTTCATCTTCCACGTCCTGGGGGGGGGTACTCGCCGGCCAAGCGGTCGCGGCGACCATGGTGACGCTGGTGCGGGTTCCCCCCTCGGCTGTTCCCGGGACCTATCTGGCCGGCGGCATTGCCACCATCGGCTTTACCTGGCTCGCCACCCGGCGCGGGATCCCAGTCAGCGCCAGCATCGGACTGGTGGGCGGCCTGGCGGGGGCCGCGGCCGTCGTGGGGGGCTGGACCGCGGTCGGCTGGGGCGGGCTGCATGGTTGGCGGCCATACGGGGTGATCGGCACCCTGGCCGCGGTTCTGGTCTCACCCCTACTGGGGGTCGTGGTCGCAGGGGCGCTCCGGAGGGCATTGGAGCCGGTCGCCCAGCGGGCTACCCGGAGCTCCCTGCGGCCGATGCGCGGCTTGATCTGGCTCACCGCCGGCCTGGTGGCGGTCGCGGACGGGTCCAACGACGGCCAGAAGGCGATGGGACTGGTGACCGGCCTGCTGGTTGCCAGCGGCGCCCTCAGCCGCTTCTCCGTCCCTCTTTGGGTTACGGCGGTGGTGGCCGTGGTGCTTGCCACCGGCACCGCCCTGGGGGGGGGCGGCAGA
>JAKAVU010000007.1 GCA_021817185.1 bacterium | reverse complement strand
CCGCGAGCCGGGTCCGCCATGGCAGTATCAGATGCGCGGCGAGCTCAAGGTGTTCTCCCTCGAAAGCCGCCTGCTGCGCGGGAATCCCCTGGGCGACCCGTCCAGGCGACCTCTCTATGTGTACCTGCCGCCCCAATACCAGACCGACCAGGGGCGCCGGTTTCCCACCATCTACCTGCTCCAGGGGATGACCGGTCAGCTCGACATGTGGCGCAACCGCACCGCCTTCCGGCGCACTCCCCTGGAGCTCTACGACCAGCTGTTCAGCGACCCGCAGGTGGCCCCGGCGATCCTGGTATTCGTCGACTGCTGGACCAGCTTGGGTGGGAGCCAGTTTCTTGACTCGGCCGGTACCGGGCGCTACCACAGCTACCTCTGCGACGAGGTCGTCCCCGCCATCGATGGCGCCTTCCGCACCCAGGCTGACCGTGACCACCGTGGTGTGGCCGGCAAGTCCAGCGGCGGCTACGGAGCGATGGTCACCCCGCTGCTGCGACCGGACCTCTTCTCGGGGCTGGCCAGTCACGCCGGCGACGCCCTATTCGAATACTGCTACCTGCCGGAATTCCCGGAGGTGGTGCGCACCCTGCGTGACCACTACCAGGGTTCCTTCGCGCGCTTCTGGGCGGACTTTCGCAGCCGTCCGGGGGTCGGCCGCGCCACCGACCACGTCCTCATCAACAGTTACTGCATGGCCGCCTGTTACTCCGCCGGGCAGGACGGCACCCCAGAGCTGCCGTTCTCCGAGGAGACCGGGGAGATGCGTCCTGAGGTCTGGGAGCGCTGGCTCAACCTTGACCCGGTCCGGATGGCGCCGCAGCGGCCGGATGCGGCCAGGGCGCTGCGGGCGGTTTACCTGGACGGCGGCCGCTCTGACGAGTTCCATCTGGAGGTGGGCGCGATCGCCTTTCGAGCGGCGCTGGAGCGGCTCGGGGTCAGGGGCGTCCGGCTGGAACTCTTCGACGGCGGCCACGGCGGCATCGAGTACCGCTATCCCATCGGGATCAGGTTCTTGGCGGAGGCCCTGAGCGCGGAGGGCTGAGCGGGGCCGTCAGCCCTTCACCGTGGGCTGGTTGTAGTCGTGGAAACCCCGGCCGGTCTTGCGTCCCAGCTGACCCGCTTCGACCATGCGCTCCAGAAGAGGGTTGGGCGCGTAGCGGGAGTCGTGGAGGCCATGGTGCATCACCCGGCAGATGCCCAGGATCACGTCCAGCCCGATGAAGTCGGCCAGCTCGAGCGGCCCCATCGGGTGCCGGAACCCCAGCTTGGCAACCTGGTCGATGTCGGCGGCGCTGCCCACCCCCTCCTGAAGCGCCTGCATGGCCTCGTTGAGGAAGGGGATCAGGATGCGGTTGCCGATGAACCCCGGGGTGTCGGCCGAGCTCACCGGAACCTTGCCCATCTCCCTGGCCAGCGTCTCGATACGGATGTAGGTCTCCTCGGCGGTGAGCAGGCCGCGCACCAGCTCCACCAACTCCATGACCGGGACCGGGCTGTAGAAGTGCATGCCCATGAACCGCTCCGGGCGGCGGGTGGCGGCCGCCAGGCGGGTGATGGGAATGGAGCTGGTGTTGCTGGTGAACAGAACCTGCTCCGGGCACAGCTCCTCCATCTCGGCCCAGAAGGCGAGCTTGACCGACAACTCCTCCGAGATCGCCTCGATCACCAGATCGGCGGAGGCGGCCTTTACGGGCTCAAGGCAGGCCCGCAGCCGGCCGGCCGCCGCAGCCGCCTGCCCGGCGGCGACCTTCCCCTGGCTCTCGCTCCGCCGCAGGCGCTCGCCGATTAGCCGCACCGCCGAGTCGGCGGCGCCCTCGGCGCTGTCGTAGAGGAGCACATCCAATCCGCTGGAGGCGGCGGTCTGGGCGATGCCGGAGCCCATCAGGCCCGCCCCGGCCACGAACACAGAGCCGATCTTGGACTCGCTCATCCCTCGCCTCCCAATCCCTGACCCCCGGGCTCCGCCGTAGTGCCCGGAGTCGTCTGGTCACCCATGGGGCGCTGCCCGCGGCGCCGGTGGCGGTTCCTGCGGCGGTTGGCTGACGCCTGCCCTTCCGCAGCCGGCGTCGGGGTCACGCCACCTTCGCCGGTGGCCTGGGGAGCGGGTCCGAAGGGCCGCCGCCGCCGCCGCCTTCGCCGCCGCGGCGGGATCGCACCGGGGTTGGCCGGGTCCTGCGCCCCCTCCTGGGGAGCCGCTCCCGAGGTCCCCATCGGCGCCACGCCGGGGACCGAAGGCCGTCTGCGCCGCCGGCGGTGACGCCGCGGCAGTCCATCGCCCGGTTGTTCGCCAGCCTGGTCGGACCGGCGGGGCTGGGCGCGGTTGCGCCGCCCGCCCAAAAGATCGGTCGCCCGCAGATACCCTCCGCAGGCCTTGGCGGACTCCACCAGCCGGCCGTACATAGTCTCCTCACCGGCTCTTAGGGTGGTCGCGTCGCCGACGCACACGACCAGGTGCCGGGCCCTGGAGATGGCCACGTTGAGGCGGTTGGGAACCCGCAGGAACCCGATCCGGCCGCGCTCGTTGCTGCGCACCAAGGAGATGACCACCAGATCTTCCTCGCGGCCCTCGAACGAGTCCACGGTGTCGATGCGCACCGGGCGGCGGAAATGCCGCCGGCTGAGCGCGCGGCGGAGGTGGTCGACCTGGTCCGCATACATCGCGATGACGGCCAGGGAGAGCTTCGGGTCCACCCGTTCATCAAGGAGCCGGACCACCTGAGCGCAGACCTTGACCTCGGCATCATTGCGCAGAGCGCCGCCCGCCCCCCGACGCTCCCTGCCACCGCGCATCCCGGTCGTGTCGACCATGTGGAGGGCGACGGGGAACGGTCGCCGGGTCACGTATTGGTACTGCAGCACCTCGGGCGCGTTCTCGAGTTGGTTGTCGTAGGAGGCGGCGCTGATGTACTGGGAGATCTCCGGGTGCATGCGGTGCTGCTCCACCAGCAGGCAGCGGGCGGCGTCGGGCACCCCGCCGTCCCAGCAGCGCTCGAAGAGGCTGGTGTCGACGATCTCCTCCAGATCGGGATGGTCCTCCACGATCTGGTAGATCGCGTCGTCTTCGACCGGGGGGAGCTGCTTGTGGTCGCCCACCAGCACAACCGCCGCCCCCAGCCGAAGGCAGGGCAGGGCCTCATCGATCCTGGCCTTGTTGGCCTCGTCGAGAATGACCAGGTCGAAGGTCTCGTCGGTGGTGATCGAGGAGGTGGCGGCGGTGGCGCAGGTGGCGAAGAAGACGTTGGCATTCAGCAGCCGGTCATCGTCCTCGTCCTCGACCCGGAACGCGTCCACGGCGGGATGCACCCGTTCTGCCTTGGCCACCCGCACCGCCCTCAACCCGTCGGTCCCGGCCAGCCGTTCCAGGGCGTTGTCGACCGCCAGGTTGCTGTGCGAGCAGACCAGGATCCGCTCTGCGGGCCGCTCCTTGAGGCGGTGCTTGATCGCCTCCACGATCACCGTCGTCTTGCCCGTCCCCGGTGGCCCCTGGATCAGCGCCGCCTGCCCCGGATCCAGCGCCACCATGATCCCGATGGCCCGATCCTGGGCGGAGTTGCTCATCATCCCGGGGGTGACCCAGTCGTCGCGGGGTCCGGCGGAGGGCGCGTAGACAGAGGCCGGCTCGATGAGGAGCTGGGCCAGCAGCAGGCTGCGGGCCTCCCCACCGGCGATGGAGGCCAGGGTGCTGCGCTTGGCCGAGTAGAGCTGCTTGTTGAAGGAGGGCGTGATCCAGCCGACCTCGCCCGCCGTCTCGTAGCCCTTGCAGGCGACCTCCACGATCCGGCGGCGATGGTCGATCCTGGTCACCCGGCCCAGGTAGTGGGGCTCATCCTCGGGCTCGATCATGACGGCGGCGTCCACACTCAAGGTGATGGAGTGGTCCTTGGGTATGGAGAATTCCAGCCGCCCCGCCTCTTGACGGTGGCGGTCCTCCTCGGTGAAGGCGCGACCGCAGGAAGGGCAGCTCTCGTCCCGATCCGGGCGCCAGAGCCCCCGGCAGCTCCGGCAGCGCCAGAGCTCGACCACACCGTCAAAGGGGGTGCGCTGGGTGGCCGCCCGCCCCCGCTCCGCCTGCTCCAGGCCGTCGACCAGGGCCAGCGTCTGCAGAAGGATGCGATCTGGCTCCTTGGAGCCGCGGGCCAGCTTGGCCAGGTTGAGAAGATGGAAGGTGTCACTGGCGGCGCCCTCCTTCGAGGAGACCAGCGGGTGCGGGCAGCGCACCCGGATCGCCCCCCGGAGCTGGCCGTCGCGATCCGGCGGGGCGGGGTGAACTGACTCCACGCGCAACGCCACCTGGTCGCGAGCGGAGCGTGCCTTCTTGATGGGGGCGCAGGCGACGTCAAGGCCCGGCAGAAGCAGGGTCACGGCTGGAGTCTCGCCGGCCCCCGCCACGACCGCGAAGTCGTCCAGGGATCCGATCTGCTCCGCGAAGTGGCTGCGGGCGTCGCCGTTCTCACGCCCGTTGAGGGCTTCCAGGAACGACATCGCTTCCGAGCCCTCGGGCACCACCAGGTGTAGCCGGTCGAGGGTCAGGTTGGGGGGCGTCAGAGCGCCACTTCCTCCGAAGGAATCCGCCTATTCAAATTCAGCCCATACGGGCCTTGTGGGTGAAGGTCCCCCGAGCGCGTGCACGACCTGCACCCGGAGCCTGATGTCAGCTGGCCCGGCCGCACCGGCGGGCCGCTTCTCCCGTACACGATACCGCAGTGGCCGATCGGACGTGCAAACAGCAGGTGACGCGGGTGGTGGGGACGGCCCCCGTGAACTCAGGGGTGCGCGTCTGAGACAATGGCGCGCGACCTCCCGCCGCCCCACCTCGTCTCTTGAACCCGGTCGCCAGGGACGGACCCGGGGATGGTCTTCGGTCGGGCGCGCCATCCCCTTCGGCACCCGCCATGCCCCCTCTGGCGCGGCCGCCGCGGGGATGGGTCTCTCCCACCCGGCACACCGTCACAGAAGGTGCCCCAAAACCATGGCACACATCGACCTGGCCCACGTGAGCTACCGGCTCGAAGGCGGGCGGGACCTCATCCGCGATGTTTCCTTCCGCGTGGCTGAGGGATCTCGGACTGCCCTGATCGGCCCCAACGGTGGCGGCAAGACGACCCTCCTCCGCTTGATCGCCGGGGAGTTGGTCCCCGACGAGGGCGCGGTCAGCGTCGGCGGCGAGCTGGCGGTAATGCACCAGTCCATCGGCCGCATGAGCGGGGCCCTTTCGGTCAGGACTCTGATGACCTCGGCCGCGTCCGCCCCGGTGCGGGCCGCCGCCGAGTTGCTGCGGACCTCCGAGGTTGAGATGGACCAACACCCCAGCGAGAAGACCCAGATGTCCTTCGCTCAAGCGCTGTCGGACTGGAATGACGTGGGTGGCTACCGGACCGAGGCGCTCTGGAACGAGTGCTGCCTGGCCGCCCTGGGAGAGCCCTTCGAGGAGGTGGAGGACCGCCCCGCCGGCACCCTTTCCGGGGGCGAGCAGAAGCGGCTGGTGCTGGAGCAACTGCTGCGCGGGGAGCAGCCGGTGCTGCTGCTGGACGAGCCCGACAACTTCCTGGACGTGCCGGCCAAGCGCTGGCTGGAGGAGCGCCTCCTGGAGTCCTCCAAGACCATCCTGCTGGTCTCCCACGACCGCGAGCTGCTCAGTCGCTGCGCCCAGCGGATCATCACCCTGGAGGACGGCACCTGCTGGGTGCACGGCGCCTCCTTCGCGGAATACCCGGCCGCCCGGCGCGCCCGTCTCCTCCGCCTGGAGGAGGTTCTGCGGCGCTGGACCGAGGAGCGGGACCGGCTGCGCACGATGGTCCGGACGCTGCAGGCGCAGGCCGCCATCTCCGAGGTCATGGCGGCCAGGTACAGGGCGGCCCAGACCCGGCTCCGCCACTTTGAAGAGGCCGGCCCGCCGCCGGCACCGCCATCCGATCACGCGGTATCGATGCGGCTCGGGGGTGGGAGGACCGGGGTCAAGGCGCTCACCTGTGAGGGGCTAGAGCTGGCGGGCCTGATCAAGCCGTTCGACACGGAGCTCTACTTCGGCGAGCGCCTGGCGGTCCTGGGCGCCAACGGCACCGGCAAGTCCCGTTTCCTGGAACTGGTGGCCAGTGGCGGCACCGACCCTGATTCCCCGGCGCCGCCCAGAGCGTCCGCCGGGGCCCCCTGGACGGGCTCCTGCCGCCTCGGAGCACGGGTCGTTCCCGGATATTTCGCGCAGACGTACGAGCGCTCGTCGATCGATGCCCAGGGGACTCTGCTGGGAATCCTTCACGACCGGTTCTCGCTGGCCCGGGGACCGGCGACCTCCGCCCTCAGCCGGTACGAGCTCGATCGGCAGGCGGCCCAGGCCTTCGACACCCTGTCCGGGGGGCAGAAGGCCCGGTTCCAAATCCTTCTGGTCGAGCTGTCGGGGGCCACCCTGCTGGTCCTGGACGAGCCGACCGGCAATCTTGACCTGGTCAGCGCCCAGGCGTTGGAGGAGGGCCTGGCCGGATTCCAGGGGACCGTGGTGGCGGTCACTCACGATCGCTGGTTTGCCCGTTCCTTCTCCCGCTTTCTCGTGTTTGAGGCAGATGGGAGGGTTCGCGAGGCCACCGAGCCGACCTGGGAGGTGGCGAAGGCCAGTCGCCGTTAGGATGTCGGATGGAGTCCCGGCGTGGGCCCTGCCGCGTCGCGGCCCGCGCGGCGGGTTCGAAGCGGACAGGAGGGGTGAAGCTGGCCATCGCCAGCCAGTCCCAACCGAAGTGAGACCACAGTGCGGAAGGTCAGCTCCCAACTGTTAGAATTGGGTGTGGCTTCCGCAAGGTGTGACTACCCCGTCCGGGGCGAAAGAGGGGGGCCGCGTCACGCCGGCGTCGAACTGCCAGGTGCCGTCCTCCCAAGGGAGCGAGAGTGGTAGATCACGATAACGAACTGTGGCTGCCGATCGAGCCTGCCGAGGCCGACGGTCAGCAGCCGGCTGCCGCTGCGTCAGGTGGCGACGGCCGACCGGCGGCGGCTCCTCCCGAGCCTGTTCAGGCCGAAAATGGCAGGGCCAAGAGCGCCCCGGGCCAGAGCCCCAAGCCGAGCGCCGACGGCAACGGCTACGCCGCCGAGCAGATCCAGGTGCTGGAGGGGCTGGAGCCGGTGCGGCGGCGGCCGGGGATGTACATCGGCGACACCGATGTCAACGGGCTCCACCATCTGGTCTACGAGATCATCGACAACTCCGTCGACGAGGCGCTGGCGGGGGAGTGCAATGAGATCGAGGTGCGCCTCGGCACCGATGGCTCCTGCAGCGTGAGCGACAACGGGCGCGGCATCCCCGTGGACCTGCACCAGAGCGGCCGCCCCGCCCTCGAGGTGGTCATGACCAAGCTCCACGCCGGGGGCAAGTTCGGGGGTGGCGGCTACAAGGTCTCCGGCGGGCTCCATGGGGTGGGCCTCTCGGTGGTCAACGCGCTCTCGGAGCGGGTTGAGGTGGCGGTCTACCGCGACCGCAGGATCCACCGCCAGGAGTACGCCCGGGGGGTGCCCCTGGGTGATCTACGTTCTGAGCCGGCGGGCAAGTTGACCCGGCGCGGCACCACGGTCAAATTCTGGCCGGACCCCCAGGTCTTCAAGAACACCCAGGTGTTTCGGGCCGAGACCGTGGTCAACCGCCTGCGCGAGCTGGCCTTTCTCAACAAGCGGGTCCACTTTTGCCTCATTGACGAGCGCCAGCAGCCGTGGGCGGAGACCAACTTCTACTTCGAGGGGGGCATCGAGGCCTTCGTGCGCCACCTCAACCGGGGCAAGGGCACGGTCCAGAGCAGGCCCATGTACGTGGAGAGGGAGATCGAGGGCAGCACGGTGGAGGCCGCGATCCAGTACAACGGCACCTTCACCGAGCATGTCCTGGCCTACGCCAACAACATCAACACCATCGAAGGCGGCAGCCATCTGACCGGTCTTCGAGCCGCGCTCACGGCCACCCTCAACCGCTATGCGCGCAAGGCGGGGATCCTCAAGGAGGGGGATCAGAACCTGAGCGGGGACGACGTCCGTGAGGGGCTGACCGCGGTGCTCTCGGTGAAGTTGCAGGAGCCCCAGTTCGAGGGGCAGACCAAGACCAAGCTGGGCAACTCGGAGATCGCGGGACAGGTCTCCACGGTGGTCTCGGAGGCTCTCAACCAGTACCTGGAGGAGAATCCCGGCGACGCCAAGCGCATCGTGGAGAAGTCACTGACCGCCGCCAGGGCCCGGGCCGCCGCGGTCAGGGCCAGAGAGCTGGTGCAGCGCAAGTCGCTGTTGGAGTCGGCGACCCTGCCCGGCAAGCTGGCCGACTGCTCCGAGCGCGACCCCGACCTCTGCGAGATCTTCATCGTCGAGGGCGACTCCGCCGGCGGCACCGCCAAGGGCGGCCGCGACCGGCGCTACCAGGCCATCCTCCCCCTGCGCGGCAAGATCCTCAACGTGGAGAAGGCGCGGGAGGACAAGATCCTCCAGCACGAGGAGATCCGCAACCTGATCACCGCCTTGGGAACCGGGGTCGGAGAGCGATTCGACATCTCCCGCCTGCGCTATAACCGGGTGGTCCTGATGGCCGACGCGGACGAGGACGGATCCCACATCCGGACTCTGCTGCTCACCTTTTTCTGGCGCCACCTGCAGGCGGTCATCAACGAGGGTCACCTCTTCATCGCCCAGCCACCTCTGTTCCGGTTGACCCAGGGCAAGAGGGTGCGCTGGTGCTACAGCGAGGAGGAGTTCCGAGAAGCGGTCAAGGAGATGGGCTCCAAGGTCAAGGTGCAGCGCTACAAGGGCCTTGGGGAGATGACGGCCGAGCAGCTCTGGGACACCACCCTGGACCCCGAGCACCGGGTTCTGCTCAAGGTCGAGGTCGAGGACGCGATCCGGGCCGACGACATCTTCGACCGCCTCATGGGGGTGGCGGTGGAGCCGCGCAAGCGCTTCATCCAGGCCTACGCCAAGACCGTCAGGACGCTCGACGTTTGAGTGCGATCGATCCGGCGGTGGCGGTGGACGCCATGGGCGGCGACCGCGCTCCCGAGGAGTTGGTGGCGGGCAGCCTGCAGGCGCTGCGCCACGATGCCCATCTGCGGCTGGTGCTGGTGGGAGAGCGCTCCAGGCTCCAGGGGGCGCTGCAGGGCGCCGCGGAGTCTGAGCGGATATCGCTGGAGGAGGCGGACTCCACCATCGCCATGGACGCCCATCCCGCCCAGGCGGTGAGGGCCCAGCCGCGCAGCTCGATCAGCGTGGCGGTGGACCTGGTTGCGGACGGCCGTGCCGACGCCTGCTTCTCGGCAGGCAACAGCGGTGCCACCATGGCGGCCGCTCTGCTCCGGCTTAGGCGCCAGCCCGGGGTGGCCAGGCCGGCGATCGCGACCCCGCTGCCGACCCCGGCCGGGACCACGATGCTGGTGGATGCCGGCGCCCAGGTGGAGTGCCGCCCCGAATGGCTGGCGCAGTTCTCGGCGATGGGGAGCAGCTACGTGAGAGCGGTGCTGGGCATTGACCGGCCCCGGGTCGGGCTTTTAAGCAACGGCGAGGAGAGCTCCAAGGGCAACAGCCTGGTCCAGGCCGCCCACTCCCTGATCTCGCAGATGGACCTGAACTACGTGGGCCCGGTCGAGGGCGGTGACCTCCTGTCGGGAAGGGTCGACGTGGTCGTGTGCGACGGCTTCGTCGGCAACCTCGTCCTCAAGACCGCGGAGGGGGTGGCCGAGACGATCATGGCCGCCCTGCGCCGGGAGGCAGGGGCGGACTTGCGCTCCCGACTGGGGGCGGCCCTGCTGCTCCCGGGGCTCAGGAGGATGCGCGATCGGCTGGACTGGCGCCAGGTGGGGGGAGCTCCCCTTCTGGGGGTGCGCGGGCTGGTGTTCATAGGCCATGGCCGTTCCGACGCGGAGGCCGTGGCCAGCGCTCTGCGCGTGGCGGCCCAGGCGGTGCGGGCGGGGGCGAACTTGAGCGCGGGCCTTCTGCCCCCGGCGAAGGCCGAGTCACTGGAGGGCTGATCAGTGGCCATCAACATCGAGGGCGGCGGCGGCACCACCAGGGGCGTCGAGCTGGTCAGCGAGATGCGGGAGTCCTATTTGGTCTACGCCATGAGCGTGATCGTGGCGCGGGCCCTGCCCGACGTCAGGGACGGCCTCAAGCCGGTCCAGCGCCGGATTCTGTACGCGATGCAGGAGCAGGGGATGACCCCGGGCGCCTCCCATCAGAAGTGCGCCGCCATCGTCGGCGAGGTGCTGAAGAACTACCACCCTCACGGCGACATCTCCGTGTACGACACCCTGGTGCGCCTGGCCCAGCCCTGGGTGATGCGCTACCCGCTGGTCGACGGACAGGGCAACTTCGGCTCCCCAGAGGGTGACCCGGCGGCCGCCTACCGGTACACGGAAGCGCGCATGGCCCCGATCGCGGCGGAGATGGTGGCCGACATCGAGAAGGACACGGTCGACTTCATCGACAACTATTCCGCCAGCACCACCGAGCCGGCCGTATTGCCGGCGGCCCTGCCCAATCTGCTGGTCAATGGCGCGGCCGGGATCGCGGTCGGGATGGCGACCAGCATCCCGCCCCACAACCTGACCGAGGTCTGTGACGGGCTGGTGAGGCTGATCGACAATCCCGAGGCGGACACCGAGGAGCTGATGAAGCTCATCCCCGGGCCGGACTTCCCAACCGGGGGCATCGTGTATGGCAAGGACATCCCCCAGGTCTACGGCACCGGTCATGGGCGGGTGGTGCAGCGCGCCCGGGTCGCCTTCGAGGAGTCCAAGTCGGGCAGGGAGCAGATCATCGTCACCGAGCTGCCCTACCAGGTGAACCCCAGCCGGGTCCTGCAGACCATCGCGGAGTTGGTGAACGGACGCAAGCTGGAAGGGATAGCCGACATCCGCAATGAGACGGGAAGGCGCGAGGGCACCCGCCTGGTCATCGAGCTGAAGCGGGACGCGCGTCCCTACACCGTGCTCAACAACCTCTACAAGCACACCCAGCTGCAGTCGAGCTTCACCTGCATCCTGCTGGCGCTGGTGGATGGACGGCCCCAGGTGCTCTCCCTGCGGGCGATGCTGCTGCACTACCTGGAGTACCGCCGCGAGGTGGTTGAGCGGCGAACCCGCCACGACCTGGAGCGGGCCCGGGAGCGGGCGCACATCGTCGAGGGGCTGCGGATCTGCCTGCAGAACCTGGACGAGGTTATCCGCCTGATCCGGGCCGCGCCCGACGAGGCCACCGCTCAGCGCCAGATGGAGGAGCGGTTCAGCCTCAGCGAGCGTCAGAGCAAGGCCATCGTGGACATGCGGCTGGGCCGGCTGACCCGGCTGGAGCGCGACCGCCTGGAGGAGGAGCATGCCGACCTGATGCTGCGGATCGCGGCCCTGGAGGAGATCCTCTCAACTCGGGACAAGCTGATGGCGGTGGTGCGCGACGAGTTGGTGGCACTGCGCAAGAAGTACGGGGATGCCCGCCGGACCGAGATCAGCCACGGCGACATCGAGCTCAACGAGGAGGATCTCATCCCTCGCGAGCAGGTGGTGGTCACGCTCACCCACCGCGGCTACATCAAGCGCACCCCGACCACCGACTACCGCTCTCAGCGCCGCGGCGGCAAGGGGGTGATGGGGGCCAAGCGGGTCGGCGAGGAGGACTACGTCGAATTCCTGCGGGTGGCCTCAACCCACTCCGACATGCTCTTCTTCACCAACCGCGGCCGGGTGTTCCGTCTGCGCACCCACGAGATCCCGGACGTCAGCCGGCAGGCCAAGGGGACCGCCGCCATCAACCTGCTGGAGATGGACCAGGGGGAGCGGGTCACCTCCATGCTCTCGGTTGACGGGTACTCGGACGAGTCCTACATGGTCATGGCCACGCTCCACGGCCACATCAAGAAGACCCCAGCGGCGGCCTACGCGTCGGTCCGCCGCAACGGCCTGATCGCCATGAACCTGAGCGATGGGGACGAGCTCGACTGGGTGAAGGTCTCCACCGGCGGGGATGACATCCTGCTGGTCACCAGACAGGGCAAGGCGCTGCGCTTCAACGAGCGTGCGGTGCGCCCCATGGGCCGCGACACCCAGGGCGTCACCGCGGTCAGGCTGCGCCCGGGGGACCTGGTCGCGGGCATGGACATCGTCACCGAGGGTGGGCATGTGCTGGTGGTGACCGAGCGCGGCTTCGGCAAGCTCACCCCGACGCAGGAGTACCCGGTCAAGGGCCGGGCAATCCAGGGCGTGTACACCCTGGACCAGCACGCCATCGGCAAGGTCGGGGAGATCGTGGGTGCCAGGGTGGTCGACGACCTGACCGGCGAGCTCATGCTGATCAGCACCAAGGGCCAGATCATCCGGATTCCGCTGGAGGGCGTCCGCATCAGCAGCCGTCAGACCAGGGGGGTGATCCTGATGCGCCTCGATGAGGGCGACTCCATCGGCTCCATCGCCGGGGTGGCGCCGCCCGGCGACCTGGAGGAGGCCTGAGCCGGTCCGCGGGCACCACCCGGTGAGCATGTGGGCCGCTAGGGTTCTGGGGACGGCGTGACCCACATCCTCTTCCAGCTCACCCACCTGCCCCCGCTGGGGGTGTACGTGTTCGTCCTGCTCTGGCTGGCCGGAGAGTCGGTGGGCTTGCCCCTGCCCGATGAGGCGATCCTGCTCACGCTCGGCTTTCTGGCGCACCGGGGGACGGTGTCGCTGGTCCCCCTCATCCTCTGCGCGACCCTGGGTTCAGCCATCGGTGCCACCGTCTCCTACCAGATCGGCTACGCCCTCGGCCGTCCGGTGGTGATCAGGCTGGCCTCCAGGGTGGGGGTCTCGGCACAGCGCCTGGACGACGCCGCCACCTGGGTGCGCAAGCGAGGGGGGATCGGCGTCTTTTTGACCAGGGTGGTGCCGTTCGCCCGCAACGTGGCCTCCTACGCCGCCGGGATTGCTGCGATCCCGCCTCGGGTCTTCTATCCCGCGATGCTGCTGGGAGCCCTGGTCTGGTGCACGACCGTCACCTCGGTCGGGGATGCCCTGGGCGCCAACTACCGCAACATCCTCCATCTGGGCTCGAAGGGGCTGCTGATCGGCGTGGGGCTGGTGGTGGTGGCGATCCTGGGCTGGATCGTCTGGCGGGTTGTACGCCGCCTGCGGGGCTGATCAGTCGGGAGCATGGGAGAGCGCCACGGCGGTGTGCGGGTCCTCCTTCTCGAGCGCCTGCCGGATCAGGATCAGGCGGCAGTGGACCCGCTTCAGCAGCTCCTCCCCGTTGCGGTCCAGGGCGAACTCACCGAACCGCTGCGGACTCCCGAGACCCACCACCACTAGGTCGGCGCCCCAACGCCTGGCCTCGTCCACCACCGCCGGGCCCGCCTCCCGTGCCTGCAGCACGGTGGTCTCGATCTTGGTCCCCAGCTGCAGGGCGAGCTCCTCCATCTCGCCCAGCAACTCCTCGGCGGCGCCCAGCTCGCGATCGAGGTTTATGGTGAGGGGCAGGTGGCGCGGGACCTCCAGCACCGTTATCACCAGAATCGCCGCCTTTGCGGGCCGTGCCAGTCTGCATGCGGCCCGCAGGGCGTCCCCGTCGATGGGGTCTCCTTTGACCGGGACCACGATGCGCTGGGGTCCCAGGACCCCCTCGCGCTCGGGTCTCGGTGCGGTTGCTGAGCGAAAGAACCGAGATGCCATGGCGACCCATTGTCGCGCTCTTCGCCCGTCCGCGCAGCCGGCTGCATCCTGGGCAGGGGCCGCGCCCGCGAAGTCGGACTATACTCCGGTCGTGAAGGTCCTGATCGTCGGCTGTGGGAGGGTGGGAGCCCGCCTGGCCAGGGATCTCAGCGACCATGGCCACGAGGTGACCGTGGTCGACAGCTCGCGCCAGGCCTTCGACCGTCTGGGGCAGGACTTCCCAGGCCGGATGGTGCTCGGCAACGGCACAGATCAGCATGTGTTGGAGGAGGCTGGGGCCGCTGGGATGGACTGGTTCATCTCGATCACCAACGGCGATAACCGCAACATCATGTCGGCCCAGGTGGCCCGCGAGATCTTCCAGATCCCCAAGGTCATGACCCGCATCTACGATCCCATCCGCGAACAGGTCTACCGGGAGATGGGACTCTACACCTACTGCCCCACAGTGGTGGGGGCGGCCATCGCTCGCACCTTCTTCGAGCAGGGGTCTGAAGCCGCGGACCGGGCCCGGGCCGCGGTGGTGGTCTCCGGGTCGGCTGGGTCAGATGTCTGACCGCCCCGCCTACGTCATCGTGGTCGGTGGCGGCAGGGTTGGCTTCTATCTCACCCACCGGCTCTTGAAGGCAGGCTACGAGGTCGCTCTGATCGAGAAGGACCGGGTCCGGGCCGCCTCGATCTCGGCCCAGCTCGGCAGCTGCTCATGCCTGGTCGGAGATGGCGACGAGATGGCATTTCTTGCCACCAGTGGGATCGAGCGCGCCGACGTCCTGGCGGCGGTGACCGGCGACGACGAGGACAACCTGGTCGCCTGTCAGCTCGCGAAGTGGAAGTTCAAGGTTCCCCACACCATCGCCCGGGTCAACAACCCCAGCAACGTCCAGCTCTTCCAGAAACTGGGAGTCGACATCGCGGTCTCCGCGACCGAGCTGATCCTCAACCAGATCGACACCGCTCTCGCCAACAACAACGACGTTCAGCGGCTACCTCTGGAGGGCACCGACAAGGGAGTCGTCCGGGTGACCGTGCCGGCCGGTCAGGCCGTCGGCCATCGGCCATCCGAACTCGAGGAGCTGGCCTCCGAGCGGCTGCTGCTCCTGCTGCGTGACGGCGGATCGGTGGCGACGGACACTCCTCTAGAGGTGGGCGACCAGATCGTCCTTCTGACCGAGCGGCCAACCTCGTCCTTCCAGATGGAGACGCCCCGCCTGCTCAGCCGGGTCGGGAGCTGAGCCCCGCTCTGCCGAGCTCCGCGTAAAGGTCCCAGAGCCGACCCAGGACCTGCATACCGCGGAACAGCTGCCTGAGCACCACCCTCTCGTTGGGGGCGTGGATGTGGTCGCCCGGAAGTCCGACCCCGAAGAGCACGCAGGGCACCGAGAGCTCGTCCGCGATGGTCGCGACCGGCGGGATGCTGCCCCCCTCGCGGATGTAGACAGGCGGCTTGCCCCAAACCTGCGCGATGGCGTTGGCGGCGGCGTCCACCGCCGGGTGGGATGTGGGTGTGAGCACCCACCTGCCGTCGTGGATCAGCTCGAACTCGACCTCGACACCAGGCGGTGCCGCCCGTCGCAGGTGGTCGCCCACCAGGCTGGTTATCTCGGCCGCTTCCTGGTTGGGAACCAGGCGCGACGAGAGCTTGGCGGCCGCCCGCGCAGGGATGACCGTCTTCGCCCCTGTCCCCTGGTACCCACCCCAGACGCCGCAGATATCCAGGGTGGGCCTGGTGCTGCGCCGCTCCATCAGGGTGTAGCCGGCCTCGCCCGAGGGGGTCGCGCCCACCGCTTTGAGGAATGAAAGCTCGTCGAACGGCACCTGCGCCAGCTCCTGGCGCTCCTCGGTCGAGAGCTCCAGCACCCGGTCGTAGAAGCCGGGCACGGTGACCCGGCCGTCTTGGTCGTGCAGCCCCGCCAGCATCTCGGACAGGACCGTGATCGGGTTCAGGACTATGCCGCCGTATACCCCGGAGTGGAGATCAGTCTCCGAGGTGCGCACCCGCACCTCCCAGTAGGCCATCCCTCGCAGGGCGACGGTGAGGCAGGGCACCTCCTCGGCCAGCATCCCGGTGTCGCTGATGACCGCGACGTCGCAGGCGAGCCTGTCTCGATGAGCCTGGACGGTGGCCGCAAAGTGCTCTGAGCCGTCCTCCTCCTCGCCTTCGGCGATGAGCTTGAGATTGACGGGAAGCCGACCCCGAACCTCGAGGATTCCCCGAACGGCTTCCAGGTGCATCAGGATGTGGCCCTTGTCGTCGGCGGTGCCCCTGCCCAGCAGCAGGCCATCACGCTCCAGAGCCTGGAACGGAGCCAGCTCCCACTCCTCAATGGGGTCCACCGGCTGCACGTCGTGGTGGCCATAGACCAGCACCGTCGGCAGGGCGGGGTCCTCGATGCGCTCGGCGAAGACGGTGGGGTGGCCCGCGGTGGGCCACACCTCCGCAGTGGTCATCCCGCAGGCGAGGGCGTAAGCGCGCAGGAACTCCGCCGATCGCTGGACGTCGTCACTGCGATCCGGGTCGGTGCTGACGGACGGTATCTCCACCCAGCGCTTGAGCCCCTCCACCAGGGGCCTCTCGCGGGTCGAGATCACGGAGGCGAGCGCCTCCGCGTCGGCGCTCACCGGCCAGAGCCGGGCCCGCGGGCCCAACCCTGGTCGGTGTCGAGCCGAATCAGGCTGCCTTCCCGATCTTGAAGATCTTGGTCCCGCAGACCGGGCAGGTGCCGGTGGTGGCGGGCTTGCCATTCTTCAACTGGGTCGGCTGGGGGTTGGCGATCTCCCTCGCCGTCTTGCACTTCATGCAGAAGCCGGTCACGGCCATGTCAGTACCCCTCCGCTGGATATGGGACCCGAACTCAGGCGCCGGGCGATCAGCCGCATTGTATTGGGCCATCTCATCTCTCGCAAGGGCGAGAACGATCTGGGGCCTGTCACAGACCCCAGAGGCTGCCGCCCTGGAACTGCCCGTGCCCTGCTCACTGGCCGTTCTGGAGCAACTGCTGACGATCCCTGAGAAGCCAGCCATGCATGCCCGCAGCGTTGGAGGTGAAGCCGTTGAGGGTGTCCACCACCGGCTGCCGTGAGGGATCCTCTGCGGGCTCGTAGACCCGCGCCAGGAGGGCTCGCTCGATGTGGTCCACGGAGGGCTCCTCCAGGAACGCCGTCTCGGCGACCGAACACCACGCGCGCATCGTCGCCTCAGCCTCGCTGAGGACCTGCTGAGGCTCCCCCGCCGGGCCGAAGTGGGTGAGGACCAGCTGGGAGGGCGTCAAGGCCGCGAACTTGTGGAGTGAATTGATGGCGAGGTCTCGGTCGAAGTCGTCCGGAGGCATGGCCGGTCGCAGCGGCCCACCCCCGGGCACCTTGACCCCGACCGCGTCTCCGACCAGCAGAACCCCGGTCGCATCATCCAGGACCGCGATGTGGTGCTTGGCGTGCCCGGGCGAATGCACCAGGGTGAGGCGGCGATCGCCGAGGTCCAGGGCTCCCATGTCCTCGGCTCCCAGCAGACGGTCGGCGGCGACCGGGGCCATTCTTCCGTAGAGGGAGTCCATGCGCTCGCCGTAGACCATGCTCGCGGCGGCCACCAGGCGGGTCGGGTCCGCGAGGTGGCGAAGCCCCTTGGGATGACAGACCACCTGGGCTTGAGGGAACTGGTCGGCCACCTCGCCCACGCCACCGCCATGGTCGAGATGGATGTGGGTGAGCACCACGTAGGCGAGGTCACCGGCCCCGACCCCGCGTCTGGCCAGCGCCGCCAGGACCCGGGCGGAGTCTCTCTGAGGGCCGGTCTCGATCAGGCAGGGCCGGCGCCCCTCCACCAGGAACACGGCGTTCAGCTCGGTCCACCCCCCGAGCTCGGTGTCGATCTGCCATATCCCCGGCGCGATCAGGCGCTCCATGGCCAACTCCTCCAGGCTCAGCGAGGCGACTCCAGATAGACGGCGGCCAACACCTGGAGTTTAGACCGCTCCCACGCCTCTCGGTTTTCTCTCAGGCACCTCCGGTCCCACTCCCAGCGCCGCCCGCTGGAATGAGCAGCGTGGTATTCGCTTCCCGGTTTGGAAGAGGAGCGCCCTTGTACCTCACCTACCTCTGGCGGGAGCCCCGCCGCCGCCGGCGTGGTCAATGCGGCTCAGGGCCGGGTTCTCCACTCTCTCCACGGGGTGGGCCTCGACCACTCCGTGACCATGCACATCACCGCGCCCATAGCCCTTGACATGGTGGTCTGGCCGTCCCTCTGGCCCCGGGCGGTGGTCTTTTGGCCGGAGTCATCGGTGGTTGGCGGGTTGCCCGGCTACGGCCGGCCGGAGCCCTGAGGAGTGTGGAGTGACCCACTGGGGCGGCACCCCCAGATGGCCCCCACCCACAGTGGAGAGGGAGCGGCGCCGTACATCAGCTGACGGATGTTTCCAAGGTCCACCACAGAGGCGGGGCAAGGGCGAGGTGAGCGGTCTTAGCCACGTCTCCCTCACGGTCGAGGACGGGGAGTTTCTGACGATTCAGGGGCCCTCGGGCAGCGGCAAGACCGTGCTGCTGCTCCCGATTGGGGCTCTTGGCCGGGCTACCTATGGGACCCGGTCCTGGACGGGCAGGGCACCAGCAGGCTGGGAGAGGGCCGCCTCGGTGATCTGTGGGCGCGAACGCTCGGGTTTGTCTTCCGGAACAACAACCTGAGGCCCGCCCTCAGCGCGGCCAAAAACGTCCAGGCAGCCCTGGACCCTCAGGGAATTACCGGGGATGCTGGGCGAAGGCCTTCGATGGATGTCCTCGCGGCCGCCGGCTCGGCCGACCGCCGCCCCCACTTTCCCGCCGAACTCTCTGGCGGCGAGCAGCAGCGTGTGGTCACAGCCCTCGCCCTGGTCAAAGAGCCGCGGGTGCTTCTTGCCGATGAGCCAACGGGGAATCTTGATGAGGACACCAAGTCTGAGAACATGTCTCTGCTGGAGACGGTTCGGGCGAACCGGGAGCGTACGCTGGCGATCGCGATCCACCCGTCGAACGTCGCGCGCCGCGCCCCTCGGACTGCGATGGTCAACCGCGGCCAGCTCACCTTGAACCCAAACCAGGTCATGCGACCGGCGACTGTGAACATGGAGCCCACTTGACCGTCCAGGAGAAGGCACCTCCGGCGCAGGCGCCAGCGATTGAAGTCGAAGCAGCCCTAGTCCCCTCGTTGCCACCCGCGGGGCGGAGGTCGCAGGGGACTGGTCTGCGCCAGTCGACCTTGATTCATCGGCTGATTCGCTACGCCGGCACGTCGGTGGCGTCGACTGTCACCAGCGAGCTGGTGTTGCTGGCCCTCTTCGGCTTTCACCGGGCCAGTGCCGCCCAGTCGGCTGTGGCGGCGACGGCGGTGGGGGGACTGCTCTCCTATCTGCTCAGCCGCTATTGGATCTGGGCGGACGCGGACCGCAGCCATCCGGCTCGGCAGATGACCCTGTACTGGGTGATCACCCTCTTGGGCCTCGGCATCTCCACCTGGGCGACCAGTGAGGTGGCCGCCCACACGGTCGGCGCGGGCACGTTGAGGACCGGGCTGGTGGGAGTGGTTTACCTGGCAACCTACGTGGCGTTGTGGGTGGTCAAGTTCGGGCTCTACCAGAAACTGCTGTTCCGCCCGCGGTCCGTGGGGGAGGGGTTCTTCCCGGTCTGATTGGGGGGACTGGCCCGAGCTACCCGGGTTCCGTTTGCCGATGCGCGTCCCGGCCGCGTTCGTCGCCGCTGTCGTTCCGCTGACGGCCGATGGCGATGCCGACTAGCCAGGCTGACGATAGCATCGATGGATGCGAATCTTCCTCGCGGGCGCAAGTGGGGTGATCGGGTTGCGTCTGGTTCCGCTGTTGATCGCTGCTGACCACGACGTCGCGGGCCTGACCCGCACCCAGGGGAAAGGCGAGCTGCTGCAATCGCTTGGTGCGGAGCCCGTCGTGGGCGACGTGTTCGATCTCGATGCACTCTGCGATGCGGTGTCGACCTTCCGACCAGATGTGATCCTCGATGAACTCACCGATCTGCCGGATGACCCGACCCGTATTCTTGAACTCGGCGCGGCGAACTCGCGGATGCGCCGCCAGGGAACACGCAATCTCCTGTCCGCTGCGAAGGCCGCCGGAGCTCGCGGGTTCGTCGCCCAGAGCGTCGCTTGGCAGATACCGGGCGATGGCGGAGCCGCGGTCGAGGAACACGAGCGGGCGGTCCTGGGTGCCGGCGGGGTCGTCATCCGTTACGGCCGGTTCTATGGGACGGGCACCTACTTCGAGTCGGAGCTGCCGCCGCCCCCGCGGGTGCATGTTGACGACGCCGCCCGGCGGACCCTGGTTGCGCTCGATGCGCCCAGCGGCGTGGTCACTGTGACCGAGGACCCGGCCGGTTGAGGACAACCCGGTCAATCCCGTCAGCTTGATGTCGCCGCCCCGGCGCCCGGCGCCTGGTCCCGCCACTCATGGATACCCCTCACGGGACCCGTCGCTGTGGCGGAGATGTCAGGCGCCAGGGACGACCTGGCGAGGCGAAATCCCAACAGGGAGCGCCCCAGGAAGCATCGAAGGAGGCCAGCCGCCGCCTGACCTCAATGGCTTGACAGGACGTTACAGACCGGTTAGTGTAGTCATATGGTTTCTCGTGGTGTCACCCACGTGCGGCTCCTAGACGCTGCCGCCGAACTCTTCTACTCCGAGGGCATCACCGCGACGGGGGTGGACAGGGTGGTGGCCCGCTCAGGGGTGTCCAAGCCGACGCTCTACGCCCACTTCGGCTCCAAAGACGAGCTGGTCGCCGCCGTGCTCGAGCGTCGCCATGCCGAGCGGGTGGCGACACTCGACGCGTGGGTGCGCGCCCACGCGGACAGCCCGCGTGGGCGGCTCCTCGCCGTGTTCGACTGGCTGGCGAAGTGGCATGCGAGCGAAGGAGCACGGGGCTGTGCGTTCGTGAACGCTGCCGCCGAGGTTGCCGACCCGGCCAATCCAGCTCGGGAAGTGGCCCGCCGAGAGAAGCGCTGGATGCGCGAGTACCTGGCCGGCCTCGCGGCCGAGGCGGGGCTGCCCGAACCGGCGTGCCTCGGCGCTGACTTGATGCTTCTCGTCGACGGAGCGAACGCCCGGGTGCTCGTCGATGGCGACCTCAATGCGGCCATCGACGCCCGCCGCCTGGCCGCGCTGCTCATCGACGCGCAGCCGCAGAACCCGAAATCGCGCCGCCCATGACTCCACCTGTTCCACAGGGCCTGGAACCGTCGCTATTGAGGGGCCGCAGGCATCCCCCTCGGCTTGCCATCGCGCTCGGCTTGGCCCTCGGACCCGCGGTGGCGCTCGGGCTGGCCCGTTTCGCCTATGCCTTGCTGCTCCCGTCGATGCGTACCGAGCTGCACTGGTCGTTCGCCATCGCCGGTGCGATGAACACGGCGAACGCCTTCGGGTACCTAGCCGGAGCGCTGCTTGCCGCGCCGACCGCGCGTCGCTGGGGGACCCGCAGGTCGTTCCTCGTGGGGCTAGGGATAACTGTGGTGTCGCTCCTTGCCACTGCTGCCACCGGCAACGCCGCCGTGCTGGTTGGCCTGCGCGCCCTCGCCGGGGTCTCTGGTGCGATCTGCTTCGTCACCGGCGCCGGGATCGTCGCCGAGGCCGGCACGGCCGGCTCCGCGCGCCGGGCAGCATCGCTCCTTGGCATTTACTTCGCCGGGGGTGGAGCGGGGATCGTGGTGTCGGGCCTTGCGATCCCGTTCCTCCTTGCAGCCACGCCCGCGGCAGACGGCTGGCGATGGGGCTGGGTGCTCCTCGCCGGGCTCGGCCTCGTGGCGCTCGGCATCGCGACCCCAGCAGCCAGGGCCACCCGCGAGCCCCGTCCCGCCCCCCAGGCCGACAAGCACTGGCCAGCCCGCCACTTCCGGCCCCTGCTCGCCTGCTATGCGCTCTTCGGGGCGGGCTACATCGCCTACATGACCTTCATCGTCGCCCTTTTGAAGCACCGTGGTGCCGGACCGGGGGAGATCACCGCCTTCTGGGTCGTCCTCGGCGCGGCGTCGATCGCAGGTGCCTTCCTGTGGGTACGCCCGGTCGTGAGCCTCCGCGGCGGGCGCGCGCCTGGCGTGGTGCTCGCCGTGGTCAGCGCCGGTGCGTTCCTGCCGCTCGTGTCCCGATCGCCCGAGGCAGCCGCGGCATCAGCGGTGCTGTTCGGGGGTTCGTTCCTCGCGGTGGTGACCGCGGTCACCGTCGTCGTCCGCCGCTCTCTTCAGCCTCATCACTGGACTCCGGCCATCGCCACGCTCACGGTCGCCTTTGCCTTGGGCCAGTGCGCTGGCCCGGTGCTGGCCGGTGTGCTCTCGGATGGACCGGCCGGGCTCAGGGCCGGTCTCGGTCTGTCGGCCGGCATCCTGGTCGCGGGAGCGTTCGTCGCCGTCACCCAGCGGCACTACCAGGCATCTGCCGGAGAGGAGGTGCCAGGAATGGGGCCCTTGGGCGTGCAGACCGACTAGAGGTGGCGCGGGTAAGGCGCGGGAGGACTCACCCGACCTCCAAACCGCGCCCAGCTCAACGCGCCTCAGCACCAAGCCCACAGGGTACGGAACTGGTCATCGTATACAGCCTACTAGAGCCCATACGTATGTATTACGATACGGGTCGTGAATCTGACTGAGTGGGCGCGCCGCCAAGGCATCCACCCCCACACTGCGTTTCGGTGGTTTGAGAACGGCACCCTGC
>JAKAVU010000184.1 GCA_021817185.1 bacterium | reverse complement strand
CACTCGAGTAGACGATGTCCGCCGTGCCAGTCAACCCACATAGGGCGCCAGTGGCCTGTGCCTCGGCACGGTCGAGGGGAGCCACCTCAAGGCTGCTGGATCCGATCAGGCGAGCCAGCCGCACTTGGCGGCCACCATCGCGCCAAACTTGGGCGACCACCCCAGCCGGGACGTGAAGCACCCGGTCATGCTCGACTGCCAGCTCCACCAGGCGAAGCATGAGGCGGTCGGCGCGATCGAAGGCGATCAAGGCGCCGGCGTCCAGGACTACAGGCCGAGGACTTGGCGAGCCCACTCGTCCTCTGCTGAGGTGACCGGCCCAGCCTCAGCCCGCATCTCCGCCAAGAGGTCCGCCAGCGCTTGGCGCCTCACCTTCTCTTCCATAGCTTGGTCGACCCAGGCGCTGAGTGAGGGTGCGTGACCGCGGGCGACTGCCTCTCCAGCGGCCGCCAGAACCTCTGGCCGAACGGTGATCGTCACCCTGGATCGCTGCATACGATCATCATACTCGGACAGACGGTCGGGGCCGTCGACCTTGCCGTCCGGGCCGCCCGACCTCTCCGGCCCATCCCAGTTGCCCTATCCACTCCCTTCGTCGTCCAGATCACCTGCGGAGAAGACGATCGCGCCCATCACCTGGGCTACTTCGCACTGCACGGTCTCGGTGACGTGGGAGTAGCGGTTCAAGGTAATCGCCACCGTCGTGTGGCCCAGCCTGTCATGCGCCGGTACGTTGTCGATCTCCTGGTACTGAGCGGACCGCTGGTCTCCGGGTGGCCTGAGTGGGTGGCGAAGCAGAGTTGCGCGGTGTGGAGAGCAATCCCAGTCCAGGAACTATTAGCTCCCTTGGTTGGTAGCATGTCGTCCTGCTGAGGTGGAGTGTCGCCGCGCGGACGGGACAAGGTACGGTCCCAAGAGTGGTGGCAGCGATGGCCAACCACGTCGGATATAGCGAGATTCTGCTGGGTGACGTATCGAGTCCTTTCGCGATCTTTCGAGCCTCGTTACCTGATTTTGACCGGAGCGGACACCTCCAGGTTTCCGATCACGAACCCACTCCAGGGCATGAGCCCCCAACCGAGTACTGCGCGGATGTGTGGCGCGCCCTTGGGTGTGTCGAGCACCATGGCGAAGGTCATGCTGGCCCCCGGGAGGAGCGTTCGTGCCGCAGCACAGTTGAGCTGGAATTCCTCCACTACCTTGATGCTCTCGGCCCCGGCCCCACCACCGAGGACCTCGCTGTAGGTAGCGCACGTGTTCGTAAAGTCGACCGCTCCCTTCGACCGGTTGGTAAGGATAACCCGGTAGCGGAGTGCCCTGCCGGCTACGACTGAGGTCGGGGCTATGAGGCGGGCAGCGAGCAGCGGCAGCTTAGGGTTAGGGGCTACTGCCTGGAAAGGACTGACCCCCAGGACCCCGTCGCAGGGAGCGATGGACCCAGAGTGCAAGATGGCAGCGGGCACCGTCACCGGAACCTGGACGCGACCATCTGGCACCTCGAAGACGACGGAGTCGGCTACCGCCGGGGTCGGGGAGCACGTTGTGCCGCCGGCGGCGAGATCCAGATCAGACCATGTCAGTGCCAGCCAAGCCTGGCCGGGTCTCGCCGCACCGGTCGCGGTCGCCGCCAGACCCGGCATCAACAAGACTGGGACTGAGGGTGGGTCGCCGACCAGATCGGGGCCGGGCCGCACTTTGATCCGCGCACCCGACGCGCCCAGAAGGTGGACCGTTGGTGTGCCGCTGACCTCGCAGGGAACTCCAGACCGATCTGAGAAGACGAACCCGCCGATCAATTGTCCACCCGTCAAGCCCTCAACGCCTGTAAACCGGGCTGCCAAGTCACTCGACACGCATGCGGCTGTGCCTGGGGGCACCGCAAGCGGGGTCGGCGCGGCGCCCGGAGCAGGCCTCAGAGCCAACCAGGGGATCACACCGGCCGCCCTCTGGGTGCCCGAATGGGGAGCGACCGTCCCGCCACATCCAGCCATAACGGCCACGAGCAGAACACCCATCAAGACGACCGCTCGCAGCCTGTGCCGGAGGAGGCCGCTCTCCCCTCGGAGTCGGTCGGACGGGTCCTTCACATCCAGCACAACGAGAGGTGGCTCGAGGTGGTAATGGGGATCGGTCGGACTCCTTCGGACCTCCCGCAGCCCGAGGGCAGATGGAACGCTCCCCGCCGGCGCGGATCGCCGACGGGATTGCGGCCCAGGGCGCCTTGCCAGTGCACTTCCAACTCTCGGACGGGAGCTGTTCCCGGGTTGAGGTCAACTTAGGGGTCAAATGCCCTACGGGACCTGCATAACACCCCGCCAAGTGGCCCGTTTTGATCTCGATCTGCTGGAGGCGACTCCGGGAATCGAACCCGGGATCGCGGTTCGCAGATGCCCGGGTCCGTCCTGGAGCTCTCGCCTCCGTCCGTTGCGAGATTAAAAACAGGAGTTGGCGACCGCTGACGTACGCCTGGGATCGCCGGAGTTCTTCGTGGTCGGGGTCAGGATCGGGACCCCAGGCTGCATCCGCAGCGATCGCAGGCCGAACGGCCCAATTCCTCCAACAGCCATTTCTCTGGCCCGGTCGGCCACGAACTCGACGGCTATTTCCACAAGTCCCTAAGCTAGCTCCGTTGTCCGCTCAGCCAACAGGGGTTGCGGAGGGGATTGCTATGGACGACAACCGGTTTACAGACCGCCTCCATGTCGCTTGGGCGCTGGCCAGGTACGTGTGCGTGGGCCTAGACCCTGATCCCGAGCAGATCCGTGCCACCACGGGCAGTGCCGCTACTGCACCTGCGATCATGCACTTCACCCGAGCCATCGTCGATGCGACTTGCGATCTGGTGGCTGCCTACAAGCCAAACTCAGCGTTCTTTGAACAGTTTGGCCCAGCTGGCATGCAGGCCCTCCAGGGCACGATCTCACACATCCACTCCGTCGCTCCAGGAGCAGTGGTGATCCTCGACGCCAAGCGCGGCGACATCGAACACACGAACTCGGCCTACGCGACAGCCATGTTCGATGTCTACGATGCCGACGCCGTCACCGTACATCCGTATCTCGGGGCCGCAGCCTTGGCGCCTTTCCTCGACCGTGTCGATCGTGGCGTGATCGTTCTGTGTCGGACATCGAATCCGGGCGGGGGTGAGTTGCAGGATCTGCGCGTGGAGAATGGGTTGCTGTACCAACATGTCGCTGAGCAGGTGGAGACAACCTGGAATCGCCACGGGAACTGCGGGCTACTCGTAGGTGCCACCTATCCTCGCGAACTGAAAGAGGTCCGGGCCAGGGCACCAAGTCCGCCGCTCCTCATTGTCGGCATCGGGAGGCAACGTGGATCCTTGGAGGCCGCGGTCCGTGCTGGCGCGACGACGGATGGCGGCATCATCGTCAGCGCTTCGCGCGCGATCACCCACGCCGCGTCCGACCCCAACTTCGCCACTGCCGCACGCCAAGCCTGCCAACAACTGAACGAACAGGTCCTGGCATCCCTTTCTCCGTGAGCCGCTCTCGCCGGCGGCCTGACGACTGTTAGCCATAGACCCGTTGGCCGACCATCTGTCTATTGTTCAGCCTTTTCAGACGAGCTACGATCTCGCAGGAGCCTTAGAACCAGGCCGTCGAGACTCGCTGGATCTGGCTGATCGGCCCCGCTTGACCACCCACCGTCCCTGGCGATCACCTGGGCAACCGTGGCCCCGTGCCAGCGGCTGCCACCTCGCGGTGCTGACACCTCGTCAGCCTCCTGCTGGCGGGCGATCGCACTCGCGGTCAAGCGCCAGGGCGCAGCTCCCGGACCCGGCCGGGCGACCGAGCCCCACCCCCTGGACCCACTTGGCGGCGGCGCCACCGCTGCGCGCTGTGACCAGCGCCAGAGTGAACTCAGGCCTGCCGTCGAGGGAGCGGTCGGAGGCTATGTCCTGGTGGATCGGCAGCAGCTGCAGCTCGCTCTGGCCGCCAGGCGTCCCCAGTGCCGGTGCGCGGGTTGGGGTCAAATTAGGGGTCAAACGTCCTCAGTGACCTACCACATACCCCGCCAAGTGGCCCGATTTGATCTCAAATCTGCTGGAGGCGACTCCG
>JAKAVU010000183.1 GCA_021817185.1 bacterium | reverse complement strand
AGCAGGAAGAGGAAGAGCGAATGCTCAAGGCCCGGCTCGGGAGGGTGCAGGATGAGGTGCGCTTGGACGCGGTGATGGACAGCCGAGCTCTGCTGGAGTGTCAGGCGGAGGTGGAGACGGTGGCCGTCGCGGACGAGATGGTGACCTACATCACCGCACTGGTTAGAGCGACACGCGAGAACCCCAAGGTCCAGGTCGGCTCGAGTCCTCGCGGCAGCCTGGCCCTGCTGAAGCTAGCCCGGGCCAGGGCCGCGCTCAGCGGTCGTGACTTCGTTGTGCCGGAGGATGTCCAGGAATTGGCGATCCCAGCGCTGGCGCATCGACTGACCCTGCGGCCCGAGCTCTGGGCGCAGCGGATCCGATCCGCGGACATCGTCGCCGAATGCTTGCAGGCAGTGCCCGTTCCGCCAACTTTGCCCGCGGCTATGATGTCCGGCCCGGCGAACCGACAAGCTGGAGCGTGATGTGGCGAACCTGGCGCGGCCGGGCTCAGTCGCACGACGGCGCGACCGCCACCGTACTCTTGTGCACCGATCGGTGGGTGGTCCGAAGCCGGCGCCGCTACTAGTCCGAGCTTTGACATGTCGATGATCCTGGAGACACGCCCAAGCGCGGATGACCGCAAAGACCACGAGCCCGGTCGGTCAACTAGCGCTCGTTCTAGTACTATGTAATGGCTCACTTTTATGACTCCAACGAGGATGATATTGTGCTGCCGCAGGGTTGTTCGACCTGCAATTATGGCTGGGACGAGATCCTAACTAAGCACCCGATCAACTCGTGGGCGCCCATTCAGGAAACAATTGGCTATCGGTACCGTTGGTATAACGGTACACATTATGACTGTGGGGTCACCGTGTACGACTTGTCGCTGTACCAAACCGACGGATTGTGGGTTACCGCAGACGTTGTTGCCACAGCGAATCTTAGTGCCGTCATGGAGGGTGGGTATTCTCTACGCATCGTGACGGCATACTGCATCGCTATTCTGGAGCGTGTCTGGCATTCGTAGGTAGCGGCGGCATAGGGTTCGCCGGGAGTGGGTCGTGATGAGCGCAAAGCCCCATATGCGGCCCCAGTTGTGGGGCGGCGGACCGCGTTTCCCCAGCCTAGAGGCAGAAGTGGCCTACTTCCGGGATGAAGTGGGCTTTGATGATGTTCACGTCGTCAACACGCCAGCTCTGGGTATTGAGGTGACTGTTTCGCACAGGAATTTGCCGCATGACACGCGTCTCCATGTTTTTGTAAGGGCCGACCCAGCCCTCGGACTCACGTGTACTCGGTTGCAGCCTAGTGGTGAGATGACTCCGGACTTTCCCGAGATCGAGATTCAGGAGGGGCTTGACACTACTGCACTAGTACCGCTGATTAAGTTCGGTCCTGAACATCAAGTTCCGTGGGTAGACCTCTACGCGCAGGCACATTTTGTCGACAAGCCTATGTACTCTGGGCTGCGCCGAGACTAAAGATGGGATCGACGCGGGAGATTGCCCGAACTGCCACACTGGCGCAACCCCATCTGGCCGGGTGCGCGCAAGCTCAAGCGCGAGGAACTGCTACAGGCAACAGAGGCAAAGCTGCACCCCATCGTCGAAGCGGTTGCCAAAGGCACGCTCGAGGGAGCAGCCAGGATCGGTCTGTGGGTGGGCAGAGGGGTCAACGATCACAAGGTAGGCCGAGGGGAGTGCCAGCCGCTGGTACGTAGCGACAGTGGCCCGGGGGATCGTCCGGGACGGCGGCATGCTCAAGCAGGTCCGACGAGCCAGGCCCCGCATGTCACGACGGCCTCGTTCGAGGGCTCGTGAGAGGTCGTAGCTCGTCTGAAGAGACCATGATCGACCTTGATGGGGAGCCGATCCGCTCCCGAGCGTCTGGAGCGTTATCTGGCGTCCTGCCGGTGGATTCTGAACCAGCCTCCCACGGGCCGGGCTTGCCTCCTTTGCTCTGCCGATTGCCAGCTGGCGACCGCTCGCTGACGCGCCTACGGCCTGCCTCTCGACAGCCCGCGCGTCGCACCTGAGGGCCAGCGGCCACTGGCGGAGATCATCCGACGACAAGGTTCCGTGTGACACCCCTCGGCGGCACTTCTATTCACGCGGGTCTACTGGCAAGGTAGGTTTGGAGATGGGTGCTTCTCGCTGGTGAGGTCGTGACCGGCTACCTGGTCCGCTCGGCTGCCCGCGCTGCCCGTGGTCGGAACGGAGAAGTAGGGCCCATTTGGACCTGCGGTTGCCTGATCCCCGCTGTGTCGGGGTGGGGTGAGACAGGCAACTCACCGGTCCTTGACAGGAAGCCCACCGCTGTGCGTTCTGTTCTCGCTCAGCGGTCTGGAGCGTGTCGATCTCCGCTAGCGGCAGCTCACTGTCGCGCTACCGATGTCGGGGCCGTTGCGGTAGGTCGCCTGGTCGTATTGATGCGCAGCATGGGGGGCATAGGTGACGCGGAACCATCGGTGCACGGCTTCGTGGTACTTGATCCCAAGCGCACAGAAGCTGGGGTCGACGAAGTAGGGTCCCGTCAAGGTGATCTCGAATGCGGCGGTACCGAAGGCTCGGCTTGGCCTCACCGCGACGACGGGGTGCCGCACCAAGAAGTGGACTCCCGCGGACGTCTCCATTGCCTTCACTGCCGCCTGCTCACCCTTGTCCAGCGTGGCCGATCTTGGGTTGGGCGTCGCTGATGTGCCCAGCGGAAAGTTGATGTGAATCGCTGAGCACCCAGTCATCATCACGAGGCAGGCGGTGACGGCCAGAACCCCGCCGGCTCGGCTGCAACGGCTAGCGCTGCTTCCGGCATGCGGTGGCCGATCGCGAAAACTCACGTCTCAGAGTCGAGGTCAGCGATCACCTCATCCAAGGGTCGGCCTCTCTGACCCTTGGCCACTTCGGCTTCGGCCAGGTTCATCGAGCCGACGTAGGACGGGTGCGTGGCAAGTATGTGATCTAGCAAGTCCCCGTCATCGTGGGCGACGCGGCCCGTGACTTCGGCGTTGAGAATGAGGTCTAGTTCATTCGTCTGCAGACGGCCCTCCAAAACCGTGAGCCGTCCCTGGAAGGCGGCGTGGGCCCGAGAGCCCTCGAGTTCGCCTTCGACGTGGTCGGGAAGACCGTCTGGCACAGCAGTCATGGGGCCGATGGTACCCGACCTGAAGGAGGCGGCACTTCCTTGGGTCCAGCCTGTACTCGCCCAAGTCGAGTCCCCGGCCCCAGGACAGAGGTCTGAGCGGTGATGCGGGAGGTCGTCCGAGTCGCCACCGCCAGCAATGGAAATCGCATAATGGGAGGGCTACTCGTGGTGCAGAATGCGACAGGTATCGTGGCCAGCACAATGACCTTCTTGACAGCAATTTTGACAGCAACGCGGACGAACACTGGCGGACTTTGGCGGACGGAGCGCGCGTCCTCGACTGCAGTTTTGAATTCGAAAGAGCCACTGGCGGACGACCACGAACGCGCTCAGGGCAATCTTTTAAGCCCAGGGTCGCAGGTTCGAATCCTGCTGGCGGCACCACAGTTCCGCTCTCAGAGCGGACGTTATTCCCAGGACGAGGTGCGCTTGGACTCCGTCATGGACGGCAGCACCCTTCTGGAATGCCGGGCTGCAGTGGAGACGGTGACCGTCGCGGCTGAGATGGTGAGCTACATCACCGCTGTGGTGAGGGCGCCGCGGGAGAAGCCGAAGGTGCAGGTCGGCTCCAGTCCCCGTGGCAGTTTGTCGTTGCTGAAGTTAGCGCGGGCGCGAGCTGCTCTCAGCGGTCGCGACTTCGTCGTGCCGGAGGATGTCCAGGACCTGGCGGTCGCGTCACGGGCGCATCGGCTGAACTTGAGTCCTGAGCTATGGGCGCTGCGGATCCGCCCCGCAGACATCGTCACCGAATGCGTTCAAGCGGTCCCTGTTCCCCCAACCTTACCGACCGCAATGATGTCCGGAACCGTCGACCGGCACTGATCCGATCTGGCGTCCATCAGGGATGGTCGTTCGACCTCAATCTCTCCATGTCGGTCTGCCGATGTCAGCCACAACTGGGGGCGCGCTCCGCTCGGGTGAGAAGCCTTGGAATAAAAGCCGCAACCCCGAGTTGTCGACTGAGGCCCGGGCACCACGACGCGGCCGCGCCCAAGGCGCGGGAAGGGTTGCGGATCACGGCGTCTCGAGGAGACGACGCACGTCGACAACCTGGACGATGATGAGCCGGTCGCCCAGCACCCGGTAGAAGACACCAAGAGGTGGGACCGGCCAATAACGAACCGTTCCTGCTGAGTGCCCATAAGACACCCGGTCGGGACGAGCGGTCTTTCCCGACCTGGACGCTGCCCAAGGTTGCCGTCGCCGTTTCGGGTCTTGCGCCACGTGGGTGGCTGCCCTCACGC
>JAKAVU010000182.1 GCA_021817185.1 bacterium | reverse complement strand
CGCGGCGGCTTCGAGGCACGGTCAGGATCCGAGCGCTAGACGTCTCTGACGTCGGGGCCCTTGAAGTGACATTCGGCACTCGCGAAGAGATGGCCCTGATCGAAGTGACCGATGAAGTCGAAGACCTCGATCCTCCAACTCGCCTTCGGTTTGTCCACCAGCGATACAGGCTCCGACCTGGGATCCCCAAGAAATTAGTTGTGCAAGCACCATCACAGTTAGTTGAGGAAGGCTCGACTTTGGTACGGCTCCGCCCTCCCGCCGGTCTCGACTGCCCCCAGGAGGCCAACCTCCGCAGGCTAGACACCGGTGGTGTGCATTGGTATGAGTGTGCGATAAGCGTGGTGTCCACGGGCCATCGCGAGTATCGGCTTAGGGCGGATGCGGGGGACCAGTCGGCCACATGCACAATAGATGCGGGTCCGCCACCAGGGGAAGGCAGTTACAGGTTCGATCTTGATACAGTCAAGGAGCCGAAGTACCCCGGGGCTGATCGCTGGGATTTCCACAACACCACCGGGGTTCCAACGATCTCGATTCTGACCCAGCACAAGTCACTACGACCATACTTTGGCCCTGGCGCGGTCCGACAGGGCGAACCGGAGTGTAAGGCTCTGCTCGCGGAGGTTATTTCTGAGGCACTTGCGACAACCGTGTTGCGCGAGCAGGCGCGGAAGGGCGTGGATACCGACACCGAAGAAGCCCTCCGGGCGTACCGAAGTGACCTCAACCGCCTTCGTTTGCGATTTGCCCCGTACGCGATCGCAGCCATGAACGATGGTGCCTACGATTGACTGCTTTTCAGGAGCTGGATCGTTTCCATGTCCAGAGTAGTGCACTTAGCGTCCGTCAGCAACTGGCAGATTGGGGCCGTGTGCCAAGTGATCACGAACATAGGAACGATCCGCTCTGTAGCCGATACAACGTTCTGCCAGCGACTCGGCGTATGGCGCTAGTGGCTCGCCCCGATCTGAACGTTCTGATCAGCCGCATGCAAGGGGGCTGTCATACGGTGCTCCATGGCCCAGAAGTGGCATTCCGCGGTCGCAATGCGGACGACCACCGCGCCTTCCTGGAAAGGCTGGCCCACGCCGACATAACCCTGAACCTTGACGGAGACCCCACTCTCGACCGCATGGCATGCGCCCAAAAGCTGGTGGACCTACTTGTGGCCCCTGGTGTTTGCCGTGTCTATGCTAGCTCGGCCCTTTTCGGGAGGGCAGGCGCTCAGACGACTTCAGTAGATCATGACGGGGTCGTTAGGGTGTATCTCGCTGACGCCTCCATTGGATGGACCCTCGTAGTTGCTGTGGCTAGCGAGCTCGCTCGTCGCGGATTCGGAGCACCGTTCCATGCTAGGGCGCTTGTAGCTGGCGCCGTGGCGTTTCGTATGATACTGGACTGTGTGGGTGACCTATCAAAGCTGATCGAGGCGCCGGTGAACGAGGCTCGTCAGTCGATAGGCGACCGACAGGTGCTGCTTAGGTCAGTCATTGCGGAAACGGTACTCTTGATCGGGAGTCATGGCGAAGCGGGGGACGAGTCGGTCCGGACGATCGCACGGCTCGCCACGCTCGCCGTACCGGCTCTGTCGCGACCCCGGGCTTTACGTGACGCGGGTTCCTCAGTCGCCGACGAGCCGTGGCTGGATAGCGACTCTCGGACATGGCTGCAGTCCACTTGGGAGTCGGCCGGACGCGATCGCGAAGTGCAGCATGTCTCCTCGTTCCTCTCCGAGGGCCTCGAGGACCCCGACAGGTATTTGAGTTGGATAGCCAGCGAGCCGGGTCTCAGTGCTCTGGCAGAGCGCGAGGGCGAGGATGCGTGGAATGAAGCAGCGCATGTGGAGTCGACTCGACGTTCGGTGGGCGCCGGTGTGCGCGCGGACGCCGAGTTGGCAGCCGCTGTGCAAGAGCCTCTCCAGCCGATGGAGTCGGCAGCTTCCTTCACCTCATCCGGAGAGTCTGGGTTCGATGCCGTTGACATCGTTCTCCGGGAGGAGGCAGAGCGTATCGCCGACGCATCGGGCCGGTACGAAGCGGCCAAGCGTAGCGTAGCGGTGGCCACATTGCGTATGTCTCGAATTGAGCTCCTTTCGGTACGGGCTCGCGCGAGGCTGCAGTCTGCTCAGGCAGTATTGGCTGAGTTGGAGAAAGACCGCGTAGATGCCACTCCTGCCCTTACCCGAAAGACGGCTCTGGCACTACTTGCGGGCATGAGTGCTGCAGCTAGCCGGTGGGCGGCCGCGGATGAGACTCTTTTCGCGCGTCACCAATCCGCGGAGTCGGACCGAGCCCGGATGCTTGACAACCCAGAGCTAGCTAACTACGTGTCGATCTTGCGGGAGTACGAGGAGGCGGAACGCTCGGGTGTGCTGGCGACGTTGCCTGCGGTAAGACGCGCACTGATAGAAGCCGTTCAGCCTGCCAAGGACGCCCTGGCGAGTCTGGAGCCCCAAGTTACGCCTCCCGACGTGCCGCCTGTAACGGCTTCCATTGCCGTGGCAGCATGGGGTGACCGTAGGAAGATTCGCATGGCAGCAGTCCTTCCAGCCGGCGAATCCTCCGATGCTCTTCTTCCAGGCACCATGTCCCTGGCGGCGATTCAGTCGGCAGGCACTGCTTTTGGGGACATAGCGGATGCTGTTGGCGTAGCCCCGGGAGGAATCGGACTCACAGTGAGCCGACGGTTTGGCGTTGCGTTACTTTCTGCCGAGGTGCCAGCTGACAAAGAGGTGGATGAGGGGTTCCTCACGGACCTCCTCGCTGACAGCCTCGAAAAGACTCTGCGTGGAAGTGACGTGGGCACCCTGCAGAATGTGACAATAGAGGTTCGCGGGCTGGATGGCGAGACTCTGATGGCCTTTACGGAGGTCTTGCATGGCACTTCTGACCCTCCCCGAAGCGGCGCGGCGCCTCAACCGTGACGCCATGGAGCTCGGACTGGCACTGAGCATCCGTAGACTGTGGGCGGACAGTGGCTGCGTAGCCGAGGAGAGCCTCGAAGTACTCATGAGGCTTGAACGCAGCCAGGGGCCCAGCAGCGTAGCCATCAGATTCGACGATGGTGAGCGAGATGGCGACGATGCGCGAGTGAGGCCGGATGACGTCGGTGCCAGGGATGGCATGGCTCGCGTACTCTTGGACCGGTTCTTGCGTCGAGCTTGGGTGTCGCCCAAGTTGATCGACGAGGCATCAGCTCTGCGTGGCTTTGCGACTTCGGATCTAGGAGCTGCCCGTGGCTTGGTGGAAGGGCTAGTCGCGAGCGGGTGGCTCATCGAAGGACACCTCGGCCACACCCGTGCTGTGGGGCTTGACCGCTCACACATCGGTGAAATCGAAGCCTTCATTGGTGGAACTGGGTACCTCCCCGCCACACTGGAGAGTTGGAGCCGACCATCATGAGGCCGCTTAGGGGCAGGCGGACAATGAGCAAGTACGCGGCCTCAGACATTTGCGGGCGCTGGATTGTAGGAGACGGCCGCCAGCCGTACCGCACGGCCGGTTCACGTCCCGAGGATCTCACCGCCTGGCCTCGCCCATTTGTGGCGGGTAGTGGTCACGACTGTGGGAGATCGCCAACAACGGCCGGTGCTGGCTCGGTACCGCGCAGGCGCAGGGTGACGGGACCCCCGTGAACTGATCCAGGTGACCTGTGCCCCAGTTATTGGTCCACACCTATGAGAGTCCTGGCCGGGTTGTCGGACGATGGTAGCCCCTCGAACTCGTCGGCGGTGAAGTAGCCAAAGGAGCCGCGGCACCACTCCGGCCCTTTCACGGCCCAGCGAGTGACAGTCGCGCGAGCGCTGAGTCCCGTCGCAACCGAGTGACCAACGGCTCAGCCCGACTTTGACACGCGCGGGGGCCAAAAGGGGGGGTCGAGGGGCGTCCGCGGGCCGGGCCTGAGTTCGAAAAGCTGGCGATTGAGGCAGCGGGCGCCGATTTCAGAGCCCAAAAGTGTTGTGGTACGTGGCGCCAGTGTGCTAGTTGAGTTGCAAACTGCCTTGGGTTGTGGCATGATCGGGGGCGATGTACCTGCGCCGGGTCGTCCGTGGCGAGCGCGTCTACCTGGACTTGGTCGAGGGACACCGCGACCCCAAGAGTGGCAAGGTGCGGCAGCGCGTGCTGGGGCATCTGGGGCGGGAGGAGCAGGTCCGCCCCCACCTCCCGGCACTGATCCAGGCGTTGCAGAAGCTGTCGGCGACGCCGCTGGTGGATCCCTCGTCGGTGGCACCGGAGTCCGCGCTGGACTACGGCGGGATGTGGTTATGCGGGGAACTCTGGAAGGAGTTGGGACTGGACCGGGTGCTGACCGAGGCCACCGACCGGGAGACCGCGGAGCGCTGCTTCGCGCTGGTGGCCAACCGGGTGCTGGCGCCCCGCAGCAAGCTGGCGACCCATCGCTGGCTGGAG
>JAKAVU010000181.1 GCA_021817185.1 bacterium | reverse complement strand
GCACTGAGCGCGAGTTCACTCGCACTGCCGGCACAGGCAACGTCCCGAGCCTGAACCACCGATAGGCCGTCTGTGGGTGGACGCCCTGAGCTCTCGCCCAATCTGTCAGGTTCACCTTGTCCAGTATAGCGACTGGCATGCACGTGTGCTATCTATTACTCACTGATGGCTCAACAGTTTGCAACCCCCTCCGAGTGGGTCAGGAGCCTGGCGGCTTCGGCCCCGACGAAGTGCCGGTTCGGCGTCGACGATGCGCGCCATGGTCCTCAGTGCCACGCAGCTCTGAAAGGCCTAGTGAGGGCACAGACCGCACGCGCTCGAGGACGGCGGAGCGTCGCGCCACCAGCACCTGCACCGCCTTCGGGAGGCGGAGTGGCAGTCCCTGAGTTGCGGCCCACTCCATGCTCGCGGGCAAGGCGGCCTGCACTCGGGCTGCTAGACCCGCAATCCGGGCCCCATAGAAGGGCGTGGCCAGTCCAAGCCGACCCAACTCCTTCTGCCAATGCACTGGCTCTACGCCGTCGGGATCGGCCACCCCGCCAACGCTCATCGCGATTCGTCGCGCCAGGTGCGGGTAGACCGCTGTTGAGAGAACGTCGTAAGCCGGAGCCAGGCGAATACCCTCCGGGGCGTACACGAACGAGAAGTTCTTCCCGTGGGCGTCGGCGTTGCCGATCAGATGGTTGAATGCGACCAGATCGAGCAGCTTGCCCAGGTCCTCAGCGACCGTCACCGAATGGCGACGCACAAGTTCGACAACGCTGAGCAGGCTCGGGCCACCCTCGGCCTCGTACTTCTGCCCCGGAGGCAGACCCAACGCCTGGCACAAGTCCTCTTGGTGCAGGCGGCGCACGCCAGCCGGGCCCACGGCGCGATCGTACCGAGTGACCAACAGCGCCGGTTCACCTCCGACTGGTCGCACCACAAACTCCGCCACCGGCAAGTCGCTGGCCTCGGCCAGATGCATGCAGAACGCCTCGTTCGCAACGAGATCAGGGAATGCCAGCCGCCGGTCGTACCGAGTCCGCATGGCGCGGGGGGCGGGCTTGAGGATGTGGGTCGATGGGGTGAGTCCGCGCGGCAGCCCCAGCCGACCATCTGGGGCGACCACCACGGCCATCTTGTTCTGAGCGCCGGCGAGGCTGATCCGAATATCCTCCTCCGGGGAATCGGCTAGCGGGAAGCGAGGAAGAGCTTCCACCCGGGCGACGAGCTCGGCCTCATCAAGCCATTCGACCGAGGCGGGGGCCGCGGAGGAGAGCGCTTGGGCCTCCGGGACTAGTGACAGGGCACCTGCGCAGTCGCGCCCGAACGCCTCCAAGAGCCCGAACGTGTTGGAGCTGGACAGGCCAAGACGACCCGCCAACCGCTCCCGAACCTCACCCTCCGGGAGGAGGCCATCGCAGAAGGCACGAACCGCCTCGCCTCGGTAAGGGGCCGATCGAACGGGCAAAGCGATGCTGATGAGCGGCGTGCTCTCGGGCACCCGGGCGACAATGTCCGGCAGGTACTCCAGTGACAGCGTGCCATCGGAGTCCTGGGTCAGCGTGGCGACGACGCGAGTCCCATACAGCACGACCAGTGACGGGCCGCTCATGGGACGAGATCCTCTGGCATGACGCCTCCAGCCCGTTCGACCACGGCCAGGTCAAGGGACAGGACCGTCAGGATCCGGAGGGCCGTATCCAGGTTGACCGTCCCCCACGCTGCCTCCAGCTTCTGGACGGCGCTCCTGCCTACCGCGGCACGTCCCGCCAGCTCGGCCTGGGTCCATCCATGCTGCTTGCGGCTGGCCAGAACCACCCGGCCAAGATCGCTAACCGAGGTGACCCTGAGAGACTTCCCCATGGGAGAAGCTTACCATTCGTGCTTGCGATCAGAAGCCCCTAGCCGCTTTGTGCCACTTTGCTTGGGATCGCAAGCCGGACGTGTCTACTGATGAACCTCGGCATCCTCACGGCCCGTCACGCGCAGGGTCCCACGGCTCCGGCCTCCACCCGGCGGAGGATGGCGGAGGTTGTGGCGCGTCGCTCTCGAAGTGGGATCTGGGTCACGCCCGTAGGATATCGGCTACGCGAGCCAGTGGGGAAAGGGACGCTTTGGTGACCGCCTCTCCGATGCCTGCGCCGCGGGCCTGGAGTGATGGCCTCTGGGGACAGGCGAAGTGGGCGCGGTCAGCGCTTCAAACTTCCGGAGCCCCTCGGCCCACCGTTCCTGCCCCGTGGGGCACGTAGCCGCAGGGAATGAGGCAGGCCATAACCTTTGCCAAAGAGCCAGTGTACCCGGTATTGCCACCCACTGGCAGCCGCCAGTCGCGCCTGGCCCCCGCTGCGACCCTGCGCCCAGGGACCAGACATGCTGACAAGAGTGACGATGAGGGCAGGGGAGACCCCGCGGACCGTCCTGCCCGTGGGCTGGTGGACCGCGGCCCGTCCACTGGGGCAGTCCTCAACGTGGTCGTTGGCCACTCCCGGGGTAGAGGTCTGCCACTGCAGAGCCGACGCTACGCTGGCAGATGATCGGGCAGATGGACGACGCGGATACGACGGCTCATCCGATGACCAGCCAGTTTCGTCTTCCATGTCGCGTCACACGTCACAAGATGCGTCACTTGGCATACGATGCCCGTCGCAATCACCAGCGCGTCCGGAGTGGCAAAGCCAAACGCGGCCCGCATTGTGGCGGCTTCTTGAGCGACGGGAAGGTCGATCGGTTGAGCCTTCAGATTCGGATGGTGCTCCAGGAAGTCGAGGACGTGTTCGTACTCCTCCAGCGTGCGCCTGCGCGGACGCACCAAGATCTCCATGACGCTGACCATGGCGACCGTTGCTGGATTCCGGCCAGATCGCACCAGCGTGTCGATCACATGTGCCGCGAGTGGACTCGCGGCCTCGCTGCCGTCAAGGTGGGAGATGAGACAACTGCTGTCCAAGAGCAGACGATCATCGGCTGGGACCGCCCGCTCAAGTGAGCCGCGCGTCACTCACCCCAGCTCCGACGCTCCGCCACGAGATAGGCTCTGATCTCCTCTTCGCTCGCCCCGTAGGTCCCGCGGAGTACCCCCGCGTAGCTCACTCGGATTGGGCGGACTCGCGCCTCTCCGGTTGCCTCCTCGTACACGATCTTGAGCCGGGCCCCCTCACTGACGCCCATGGCACGAGCGAGTGGCTCCGGCCAGGTCAGTTGGTTCTTCCTCCGCAGTTCGACCTCGAGTTCCATCATGGTCGCACTATACTACGACGGTGGGAGTCCGGCTGACTGGTCTGATTTGGCACCAGTGATCCGACGCTAGGACCAAGATTCTGCCGCGCTATCCCGAGCGTGACTGCCTCCCGCTCAACGGCTCAGATGGCGGGGGCCCCGGCGCACTCGAGATGAGTAGGGCCCGTGGCTGAGGCGGGCTGCGCTGGGGTCCTCTCCGGGCTCGAAGTCGACTGGGGAATTTCGGTGATAGCCAGCAACCTCACAACGAGCAGCATCGCCATCTTGGCCTCCGGCCAACTCGCAGCTGACGTGCGCCGATTCAAGGACGACCGCTGTCAGGAAGGAGTCCTGAACCATCCGCCAGCGCTGTCTCCCACTGTGGTTGTCCCTCATCAAGCTGCAAGCCTCCAGCGTAGCCCGGGTGCCTGACAAGCCGCGTGCGCATAATGGGAGTGAACTGGACGTGCTGTGGCTGGCCCGCAAGGTCGGCTCCGTGGTCCAGTAGGTAGCTCACCTCGGAGAACATCAGGGCAGCCAGGTGACGCTTACGCGACGCTTGGCTCTGAAGTACTCGCGCCGCAGCTGCGGCCAAAGTCTCCATGGTGTCTTCGCCGAGATGAAAGCCACCGATCGCGAGAATTCCGGACTGGGCAGGATCGAGTTGACCACCCTTGGTCGACGCAGCTCTCTTGAGCTGACGCTGGATAAGGTCCTCTGCCGCCGCGCTGGTTAGGCTGGTCTTGCGAGGACCTCTCAGCACTTGCGGTGTCTTGACCTCAACATTAAGACGCTCGGTCAGCGTAGGCTGCAACCATATGTCGGGGATCCGGCCCGGTGCGTTGGCGAAGACGATCCCCACACCGTTGCCGGCGTCCACGAGGTAGCTGGCAACGGTGAGCACCATCAGTGTGTGCGGTCCCTCTGTATCGGCGGCGAGCGACTCCACGAGCCGCGACCAGGCCGGGTGATTGCGCCACCGCCGGAACAAGGAAACCATAGTCACGATCTCGCTGAGCTGGTTGCCGTCCAGAGCGAGGTGCGCCGTAGGCCCGTGTCGCTCGAGCAGATCCGCCGCAGTTTGCGCAAACGAGATCAGCTCAATGACTCGGTGTCGCTTTGGCGGCGGTGTAGGCGATGCTTGGCCTAAGCGATCCACAGCTCGCAAAGCATCGTAGCGATCGCCGAGGAGACCTGCAGCTTCTTGGGCTAGGCCCCCAAGCAAGTCAGGGCCG
>JAKAVU010000180.1 GCA_021817185.1 bacterium | reverse complement strand
GCATTCCCAAGGGCCGGATCGTGGAAATCTTTGGCCCGGAATCTTCAGGCAAGACCAGCCTCAGCCTGCACGTGGTGGCGGAGGCACAGCGGGCGGGCGGTGTGGCCGCCTTCATCGACGCCGAGCACGCTCTCGACCCGGCCTACGCGGCCAAGATCGGCGTCAACACCGCCGACCTGCTGATATCTCAGCCTGACACTGGCGAGCAGGCGCTCGAGATCGTGGAAGCGCTGGTCCGCAGTCAGGCCGTGGACGTGGTTGTGATCGACTCGGTTGCTGCCCTGGTCCCCAAGGCTGAGATAGATGGAGAGATGGGAGACACTCACGTGGGCCTCCAGGCCCGCCTCATGTCCCAGGCGATGCGCAAGCTCACCGGGGCCATCAGCCGTTCCAATTGCTCGGTGATCTTCATAAACCAACTTCGTGAGAAGGTTGGAGTGATGTTCGGCAACCCGGAGGTGACCAGCGGCGGTCGGGCCCTCAAGTTCTACGCCTCGGTCCGGATTGACATCCGCCGCATCGAGTCCCTGAAACAGGGCATGGACGTCATCGGCAGCCGGGTGAAGGTACGAGTGGTCAAGAACAAGGTGGCGGCTCCCTTCCGCACTGCCGAGCTGGACCTGCTCTACAACGAGGGCATCTCCTTTGAGGGGAGCGTGCTGGACGCGGCCCTGGAGGCAGGAGTGGTGGAGAAGAGCGGGGCTTGGTTCAGCTATGGGGAGACCCGCCTGGGCCAGGGCCGAGAGAACGTCCGGGATCTGCTGAGAGGGAATTCAGAGCTGACCCAGGAGATCGCTCAGAAGGTGCGCCAGGCTGTTCTCGGCGACCCCGTGTCCGATCTGCCTGATGCAGAGGAACCGGCGGCGGAGGCGCTCATCTCCTGAGCACCGGGGCTCCATATGGGGCCAACCCTTCCCTCTGAGCCGGGTCCCGCGCGGTAGAATGCCGAAGGTTCTAGTTGAATTTCTTCTTCCCTCCTAGATGGTGAGGGTTTCATTGGGAAGGGCTGGCTCCTAGCCTGCTCCCCGGTACTGCGAGGTAAGCACAATGACCGCCGCATTGGTGGCGCTGGTCGTCGTCCTGGCAATCGTCGCTGTAGGTGCCATCGTCTACGGTCTCCGGGCCTCTCAGCAGAACGGCCTGCGCACAGCCAAGGAGCTGGAGGAGCTCAGGGCTCAGCGCGTCGAGATCGAGGCAGAGCGCCGAGCCGTCGGATTGGAGGCCAAGGCCGAGGCGTTGCGCGTCAGGACTGAGCTTGAGGACGAGCTCAGAGAGCGCCGTTCGGAGATAGCGCGCCAGGAGCAGCGCATCCTCCAGCGTGAGGAGCAACTGGATCGCCAGCAGCAGGACCTACTCCAGCGCAGTGAGGCGGTGGGGTCAGAGCTGAGGGCGATCGAGGAGGATCGCGCCCAGGTGGCGGCCCTGCGTGACAGCGTCGGGCTGGAGCTGCAGCGGGTCGCGGAGCTCAGCCGGGACCAGGCCCGCCAGGAGATTTTGGAGTCCCTGGATCGGGAGCTGGTGGCGGAGAAGGCAGACAAGATTCGCCACGCCGTGGGGGAGGCCAAGACCGAGGCCGAGGACCGTGCCCGAGAGGTGCTGGTGACGACCATCCAACGTCATGCCGCGGACCAGACCGGGGAGACATCGGTGTCCGTGGTGCCCCTGCCCAATGACGAGATCAAGGGGAGGATCATCGGTCGTGAGGGACGCAACATCAGGGCCCTGGAGAGCGCTCTGGGCGTCGACCTGATCATCGACGACACCCCCGAGACCGTGGTTCTCAGCGGCTTCGATCCTGTGCGCCGCGAGGTGGCGAGGGTCACCCTTACCAAGCTGCTGAGCGACGGCCGCATCCATCCCACCCGCATCGAGGAGGTGGTGACCCGATCGAGGCTGGAGGTCGCGACCAAGATCGCAGAGGAGGGAGAGAAGGCACTCTTTGAGCTTGGCCTTCAGGGCATCCATCCCGAGCTGATCAAGCTGGTCGGGACTCTCCGCTACCGTTACAGCTACGGCCAGAACGTGCTCGCGCACGTGAAGGAGGTGGCCTACCTCTCTGGGATGATCGCCGCTGAGATCGGTGCGGATGAGCATCTGGCCAAAGAGGCCGGAATGTTCCATGACATCGGCAAGGCGGTGGATCACGAGGTGGAGGGATCCCACGCCATCATCGGCGGGGAGATCCTGAAGCGCCTGGGCCGGCACCCTGACGTGATCGACGCCGTGCAGTGCCATCACTACGATGTGGAGCCCAGCACCGTGCTTGCCTTCATCATCCTCAGCGCCGACGCCATCTCGGCCTCTCGGCCCGGCGCCCGCCGGGAGACCCTGGCCAGCTACATCAAGCGTCTCGAGAAGCTGGAGGAGATCGCCAACGACTTCGATGGGGTGGAGCGATCGTTCGCGATCCAGGCGGGACGGGAGATCCGGATCCTGGTGCGCCCGGAACGGATAACCGACGACCACGCGGTCGTCCTGGCCCGGGATGTGGCCAGGCGGATCGAGAGCGAGATGAGCTATCCGGGGACCATCAAGGTGACTGTGGTCCGGGAGACCAGGTCCGTCGACTACGCCAAGTAGTCTCACCTGAGTCGCTCGATCCCTGGCCCCTGTGGCAAATTTGTGACAGCCGTGCCTCGAATCGCCCCGGATGGGAACATTGCATGCCAGAAGTGGCTAGACTTCGGGCTGGTCCGCTGGAGGGGACGTACTGGAACTGGCAGGTCCGGCGGCCGATCAAAGAACCGGGAGAAGGAGACTGTGGCGTTCCACACACGGACGAGTCAGCTAAGAAGAGATTCTGGCGGGTCACTGAGAACCGAGGGTCCAGTGTGAGTTCGCCCGCGAGAGTGAGGCGTGACCCAAGTCGAAGTCGAAGTCGAAGTCGATTTCGGATGCTGGCATTTACCATTGCACCGCCCCGGCCCAGCAGGTTAGACGGGGTCGTTCCCCAGCCAGCCAGGTCCTCTAGCCGACTGGGGGTCTTCTTGGTCGTCGGCGTGGTTACGGCATTGGCGGCTGGAGTTGGTGCGGTCTGGGTACGGCCCCCGTTCCAGTGGACTACGTTGGCACTTCTCGCGGTACTCGTACTCATTCTGGAGTCGCGCGCCCCAGTCTCAATTCGAGTGGGCAAATCGAAGCTAAACTTCAGTGCTAAGGCCTACGCAAGTATCGGCGGCGTCTACCTCTTGGGCATGCCAGCTGCGGTCGCGTCCGCTCTGGCATCGATGCTAACGAGCGTGTGGGTCAGACGCGAGGTCTCCCTCAAGCCGCTGTTCAACGCGGCCATGAGCCTCTTAGTGTATGGAGCGGCCTACGGCACCTTTGATGCGCTGCGCCGGTCAGTAGGGAACGACGTAGTTCTGCTCATAGTTGCGGGCCTCGTAGGTGGCTGCAGCGCCTGGATCGTTAATCACATTTTGGTGGGAGCTGTTATTGCAGCGGAACAGGGCGTCGCTAAATTCGATGTCCGCGCCTACGCGAGCAGTATTTTGTCCCTAATCCCCTACTACCTTGGATACGGTCTTACCGGTGTCGGTGTCTTGGCGGCCAGCACCCGCTTGGGGGCCTCTGCGGCACTAGTCACGCTAGCGGCGCCCGTAGCCATTGTCCAAACGGCCACCAATAGGTGGATCCGCGAACAGCACGCTCGAGTAGAAGAAGCGCGCAGCGGATTCGATGCGACCCTCGTCAGCCTCTCCAAGGCGATTGACCTTCGGGACAAAGATACGGAGGGCCATTGCAGACGGGTCGTCGACTATTCCCTGATGATGGGCCGAACCCTAAATTTCTCGGATGAAGAACTGACGCGGCTTTGTCATGGTGCCCTTCTCCATGACATCGGCAAGATTGGCGTTTCCGACACCATTCTTCACAAACCAGGGCCACTCACGGACGAGGAGTGGTCAGTGATGCGGACCCACCCACAGCTTGGCTTCATGATGGTGGCCGATGTCAAGCAGCTTGAGAAGGCGCGTGAGATCATCCTCAATCATCACGAGCGCTACGACGGAAAGGGCTACCCTAATGGCATCAGCGGTAGCGCCATCCCGTTGGGTGCTCGCCTCTTCACGATCGCTGATTCCTTCGACGCGATGATCTCCGACCGTCCGTATCGGAAGGGGATGACCATTGCTGAAGCCAGGGAGGAGGTCAGGCGATGCTCCGGCACCCAATTCGATCCCCTGTGCGTCGCCGCCTTCGACAAAATCACGGATGGGGAGCTGGAGGCCATCGCACAAGAAAGAGAGCACCCCACCACGGAGATGCTCTCTTTCTAGCTGGATCAGCCGACTTAAAAGTCGACGCGATTCAGATCAACCCCACTCAGTAAGGTCCCAGGTGCTCATATGTTGTCTCTCTCCTTCGACGCAATACTGTGTCCCAAGCCAAAAGGTCTGGCACAAGAACCCTTCCCCGACAGAATAGTCACGGAAGCTTCAGTTGTGACGGGACT
>JAKAVU010000179.1 GCA_021817185.1 bacterium | reverse complement strand
TGCTCCGCCTGGAGGTGACGGCTCCGCGCTGATCGCCGGTCGCCCATGGCTAGGCCGAAACCAGGACCAAACGGGCAGGCCAACTAACCGTGGGTCAGGAAGTCGACCACCCCGGCGATCTCCTGCGCCGAGAGCTCCAGGGTGGCGTCGCCCACGGTGAACTCCACCAAGGACCGCTCATCATCGGTCTCGAGGCAGGAGGGAAACGGCGCGGGCCAGCTCCAGATGCCCTGCTCCCGAGCCAGTCGGCGGCAGCGAGCCCCCAGGGTCTCTGCATCGACATTCAGAGTGAGATGCATCATGGAAACCTGCGGTGGGTTGGGCGTCACCTGGACCCCGTCCACGTGTGAGAGTTCCGTCGCCGCGGCGCGCGCATGTTGGTGATAGCGGGCCATCCGGGGCAGCCGCCGCCGCAGGGAGCTGAGGTCGCTGGCGGCGTAGGGCCAGAGCGCGACCACCCTACCGCCGTGCCGCGTTCGCCACCTGCTGGCCTCCTCGATGAAGTCCGCAGGGCCGGCGAGGCAGCACCCGGCGATTCCCCCCAGGCCCTTGTAGAAGGAGACGTAGACGCTGTCGAACAGCCGCGCCACCTCAGCCGGGCTCCTCTCATAGCCGGCCGCCGCCTCCCAGAGCCTGGCGCCATCGAGATGCAGGGCCCATCCCCTCTCCTTGGCGAGACTCGCCTGTTGCTCCAACTCCGGGAATGACGGGAGCTGCCCGCCGATCTCCCGTTGCGGAAGCTCCAACAGCAAGCTCCCCACGTCCTGCGACCCCAGGCTCTCCAGGTCGGCGATCTCGATGACCCGGCGCGCCGCCCCGACGGGGACGCTTCCGAGCCGGTGGAGAGCTTCAAGAGCCAGTTCCTCCCGGTGGAACAGATGGCAGGTCGGGTGGAAGGCGACCCCGCGACTGGCACGGCGGTCAGCATGGACCCTGAGGGCGATCTGCTGAGCCATGGTGCCGCTGGGCAGGAACAGAGCGGCCTCCATTCCCAGAAGTGACGCGACCTCGCGCTCCAGCTCGGCGACCACGCCACCTGCCCCGTACCTATCCCCCACCACTTCTCGCGGGATCTGGTCCAGCTGGACAGCCGGGGGGCGGCGACCGTGCCCTTGCACGAAACGATCGCAGGAGGCCGCGAGCCGCTCATCGTCGACCACAGCGCTCTCTCCTAATCCCGGCTCCAATGAGGACCACCCCCAGCAGCGACCGCGACGCGTCCACATCAACTCGGCACGCCCCAGCGCCGATTTGGGAAGCTAGGGGTAGATGCCATCCAAGTCCGTCCCGGCCACCACCCTGCCCTCCACCGTGCAGCGGATCCAGGTTGCGGAGGTGACGCCCATTGTCGACTGCGGACGCCGGACGGTCAAGGCGACCGTTGATGAGGTGGTGCCGATCTCGGCTCGCATCTTCGCCGACGGGCGTCCGCAGCTGCGCGCCCGCGTCCGCTGGCGCCAGGCTGGATCGTCCGATCCCGAGTGGCGAGCCACACAACTGGTGCCGGGCTACGACGACTTCTGGTACGCCAGGGTCTCCTTCCCCGAGGTCGGACCCGGGGAGTTCCTGGTCGAAGGCTGGGAGGACGAGTTCGGCACCTGGCGAAATGATGTTCTCCGCCGGGTTGAGGTCGGGGTTGACCCGATTCCCGAGCTGGAGGCCGGATGGGAGACCCTTGAGAGGACATCGCGCCGGCTCCCCACCGCTCGGCGCCTCCGCTTGGTAGAGCAGGCGCAGCGTCTTCGCCACGCAGCAGTGGATGAGCAGCTGGCGTACCTGACCGAGGAGCGGTTGGCGGCGATCATGGCCGAGGCCATCCCGGCTCGCGGCGTGGGCCGCAGCCAGGTGATCCCAATCTGGGTGGAGCGGCAGCGGGCGCTGCACGGAGCTTGGTACGAGCTGTTTCCCCGTTCGCAGGGAACCGACGGCACCGCCTCCGGTACCTTCGCCACCACGGCGGGGGTCCTTCCGGAAATCGCGCAAATGGGCTTCGACGTCATCTACCTCCCCCCCATCCACCCCATCGGCAAGACCGGGCGGCGCGGACCCAACAATGCCCCGGTCGCCAACCCGGGCGACCCCGGGAGCCCATGGGCGATCGGGTCCGAGGAGGGGGGACACACGGCAGTGAACCCGGAGCTGGGGACGATCGAGGACTTTCGCTCGCTCGTGGACACCGCCCGCTCTCTGGGCCTGGAGATCGCGCTCGACTATGCTCTCCAGTGCTCCCCGGACCATCCTTGGGTGAAGGACCACCCCGATTGGTTCGCCCACCGGCCAGACGGCACCATCCGTCCTGCCGAGAACCCCCCCAAGCGGTATGACGACATCTATCCCCTGGACTTCTCCTGCCGGAACTGGCGGGGGTTGTGGCAGGCGTGCTACGCGATCCTGGAGTACTGGATCGCCCAGGGGGTGCACATCTTCAGGGTAGACAACCCCCACACCAAGCCAGTGCCTTTCTGGGCCTGGGTGGTGGGGAGGCTGCGGCGAGAGCACCCCGACGTCATCCTGCTGGCGGAGGCGTTCACGCGCCCGGCGATGATGCGGGAGCTGGGTAAGCTCGGGTTCTCGCAGTCGTACACCTACTTCACCTGGCGAACCACCAAGGCCGAGCTGACCGCGTACCTGACCGAACTCGCCACCGAAACCGTGGACTATCTGCGACCCAACCTCTTCGTCAACACCCCTGACATTCTCACTGCCGAACTGCAGACGGGTGGGGTGGGCGCCTTCCGCTACCGCCTGGTGCTGGCGGCCACCCTCGGTGCCAGCTACGGGGTCTACAGCGGATTCGAGCTGGCCGAGGCCCAACCGCTGCGTCCTGGCAGCGAGGAATACCTGAACTCGGAGAAGTATCAGCTCCGGCCCCGCGACTTCGCCGCCCCGGGTAACCTCCGCCCCCTGATTGCCCGGGTGAATGAGATCCGGCGCGGCCACGCGAGCCTGCTTCAGCTGCGCCGACTGGACTTTCACTGGAGCGACGACGACCGGATCATCTGCTACTCGAAGTCGACCCCCGGCATGACCGACGTCATCCTCGCCGTCGTCAACCTCGACCCCTGGAACGTGCGGGAGACCACCGTCCATCTGGACCTTGGCAAGCTGGGCGTGGACGAACAGCGTCCCTTCACCGTGACCGACCTGTTGAGCGGCGAGGAGTACCACTGGCGGGGGGCTCACAACTACGTCAGGCTGGACCCGCGGCTGTGGCCCGCGCACATCCTGCAGGTGAGCCAGTGACCCTCAAGAGCGATCCCCAGTGGTACCGGGACGCCGTGATCTACGAGGTGTTCTGCCGCGGCTTCTACGACAGCAACGGCGACGGCGTCGGTGACCTCAGGGGGCTGACCGCCAAGCTCGACTACCTGCACTGGCTGGGGGTCGACTGCCTATGGCTGCTGCCGGTCTTCGCCTCCCCGCTGCGCGACGGTGGCTACGACATCTCCGACTTCTATCAGGTCCATCCTGACTACGGAACGGTCGACGACCTCCGCGAGCTGATCGAGGAAGCCCACGAGCGGGGCATCCGGGTCATATCCGACCTGGTCATGAACCACACCAGCGACCAGCATCCCTGGTTTCAGGAGGCCCGACAGGGCCCGCAATCCCCGAAACGCGACTGGTACGTGTGGAGCGACACCATGGCTCGGTACCGCGAGGCCAGGGTCATCTTCGTCGACTCCGAGACCTCGAACTGGACCTGGGACGACCAGGCCGGCGCCTACTATTGGCACCGCTTCTTCCGCCACCAGCCTGACCTCAACTACGACAACCCGGCGGTCCAGGAGGCCATGCTGGACGTGGTGCGGTTCTGGCTGCGGCTGGGGCTGGACGGACTGCGGCTGGACGCGGTCCCCTACCTCTTCGAACGCGAGGGCACCAACTGCGAAAACCTCCCCGAGACCCACGCCTTTTTGAAGCGGGTGCGGGCCGAGGTCGACCGCGAGTTCCCCAACCGAGTCCTGCTCGCAGAGGCCAATCAGTGGCCCCAGGACGTGCGGGCCTACTTCGGAGACGGTGACGAGTGCCAGATGTGCTTTCACTTCCCGCTCATGCCCCGCATGTTCATGGGCCTGCGCCAGGAGTTGCGCTACCCGATTACGGAGATCCTGAGCCAGACGCCGCCCATCCCCTCGAACTGCCAATGGGGCATCTTCCTGCGCAATCACGACGAACTCACCCTGGAGATGGTCACCGACAGCGAGCGCGACTACATGTACGCCGAATATGCGCGCGACCCCAGGATGAAGCTCAACGTCGGCATCCGCCGGCGGCTGGCACCCCTGCTGGGCAACGGACGGCGCCAGATGGAGCTCTTCTACGGCCTCTTGCTCTCCTTGCCGGGCACGCCGATCCTCTACTACGGCGACGAGATCGGGATGGGCGACAACATCTACGTGGGCGACCGCGACGGGGTCAGGACGCCGATGCAGTGGAACGGTGACCGCAACGGGGGCTTCTC
>JAKAVU010000178.1 GCA_021817185.1 bacterium | reverse complement strand
GTCCAGGATCCAGGAAACTCCCAGCCCCACCACGATCATCCAGTGGAACCGGGTCCAGGGGAGCCGGTCCATCCGGGCCGGCACCAGGGTCCTGACCGCCTTCTGCTGGTGCACTTCGACTCCAGAGCTCATCAACTGTCACCTCCAGTCTTTGGCTGGCTCCCGATCGATGCTGCCACCAACCCCGCCGGCCGGCAGGCCTGAGTTCAATGGATCGGCCTGGCGGCCAGGCACGAAGCTGCAGGCACGCCGCAGCTGACTCCCTGAGACAATGAGCCTTGATGAGTGGAAGGGGCCGTGCCCTGTCGCTGGCGTGAGCGAGTTCCAGGCTGACCCAGCCCTGATCGAGTTCTACACGGACCGGTTCGATGAGTCCACGCGCCTGTCGCGGCCGGATGGGCGCCTGGAGTTCATGCGAATTCAGGAACTGCTGCGGTCGGTACTTCCCCCGGCTCCAGCCAGAGTTCTGGATGTGGGCGGGGCGACCGGAGTCCATGCTGCCTGGCTGGCGCAGGACGGCTATGAAGTGGAGCTCATCGACATCGTGCCAGCGCATGTTCGGCGGGCGCGCGAGCTGGCGCGGACGCTTTCCCGGCGCTTCGCGGCGACTCTGGGGGATGCTCGCAGCCTGGCTCAGGAAGACGCCAGCTGCGACGCGTGTCTGCTACTGGGCCCCCTCTATCACCTCGTTCGTCCTGAGGACCGCGCTCGAGCCCTGAGCGAAGCGGTACGGGTCACCCGGCCACAGGGGGTGGTGGTGGCTGCGGCCATATCGCGCTTCGCCTGGCCGTTGGACTCCCTGCGCCACCGGGACGAGTTTCCGGAGCGGATGGCGGCGATGCGGGCAGTGATAGAGACAGGCCTTCATGACCGCGAGCGGGGCTTCACCACTGCCTACATGCACCGGCCGTCAGAGCTCTCTGCCGAGCTGGAGGCAGCCGGGCTGCTCGACGTCTCGGTGCTGGGGGTGGAAGGCCCCGCCTGGGTGCTCCTGTACCCGGAGATCCCTGAGCCGCAGGCAGCCAACCTGCTCCGAAGCGCGGTTCATGCCGCCCGCCTGTGTGAAGGCGATCCCGACATGGTGGCTGTCAGCTGTCACATGCTGGCCAGCGGGCGGACCGCATAGCCACTGACCTGCACTCGTCAGCGCAGCAGGGCCGCGGTTCTGTCGATCTCCCCGGTGGAGCCCAGCACCACCAGCAGGTCCCCGGCCTGAACATCCTGAGTGGGCCCAGGGCCTATGAAGAGCGACCCGGGAGGCCGTCTGAGGGCCAGCAGGCGCGCCGTCCCCGGCTCTAGGAGACCCGATTGCGCGAGTGTGGAGCCTGCCTTCGCCCAGCCCTCCGGGACCACCATCTCCTCGACCCCGATCTCACTCCCAGCCTGGCTCAGGGTGTCCATCACCTCCAGGACCGCCGGACGCAGCGCCATCTCGGCCATGCGGTGGCCGGCCATCCGGTAGGGAGAGATGACCCGGTTGGCCCCCGCGAGCTCCAGGCGCCGCAGGGACTCCGGCTGTCCCGCGCGGGCGATGATGTAGAGCGTCGGATTGAGGGAGCGAGCGGTCAGGGTGATGTAGACCGCTCGCTCGTCTGAGTCCACCGCGCAGATGAGACCGCGGGCCCGCTCCACTCCGGCCTGCCGCAGGACCTCCTCAGAGGCGGCGTCGCCCTCCAGGAAGAGACGCCCCTCGCGGCGCAGCCGGCCGACGGCCTCGGGCGTCTGGTCGATGGCTATGTGGCGCACCCCGCTGCGTTCCAGCTCGACCAGCACCCGGGTCCCGATCCGCCCGTATCCACAGATGATGTAATGGTCGCTGAGCGCGGCTACCTCGGCTTCCAATCTGCGCGCCTGCCTCCATTTGGCCAGCTGGCCGTCGCTCAGCAGCTCCGCGAACAGCCCGAGCGCGTACAGCATAGTTCCGACCCCGACCAGGATCAGCAGAATGCTGAAGAGCTTGCCCCCGGCGGACAGGGGGTGGACGGTCTGGTACCCCACGGTGCTGACCGTGATCACGGTCATGAAGAAGCTGTCCAGCGGATCCCAGCCCTGGATGAGCATGTAGCCCAAAGTCCCTCCCACCAGCACCAGTAGGACCACTGCCAGCGGGTAGCGGAAGCGCCAGATGGGGTGGTGGCGGCTGGGGTCTCCGGTCATGAATCTATGTAACCGGCCTTTCGCCCCAGCACAACCCGTGCCGGGGAGGAGGTGGCGAGCTCACAGCCACACCTCCCGACGACGTCAGCTCAGACCGCTTGGTTCGGGAGCGGCGGTTGCCCGGCCACCAGGGCCCCCGGCGCCAGCACGTGCAACCGCACCACCGATCTCGAGACCGGCCGGTCGTCGCCGCTCCCGGACTCCGGCTCGCGGTGGATCGAGACCTCCCACACCTGGCTGGTCCTGCCGGGGTGGACCGGGTGGGCGGTGGCAACAACCGAGCCATCCCGGATCGCCCGGAGGAAGCTGGTGTGGTTCTCCAGGCCGACCACCGGTCGACCGCTGTTGAGGGCGGCTCCGATCGAGGCAGCGGTCTCGGCCAGCGACGCCCAGACGCCGCCATGAACGACGCCGTACGGCTGCCGGTGCCTGGCCCCGATTTGGAGTCGCAGCCGCACCTCCTCAGGGGAGGCCAGGACTATCTCCGTCCCCAGGTGGCCGTCGAACCCGATGGCAAAGGAGTCCAACCCGGAAGGGCCTCCACCGGGGTCGCTCACAGCTGCAGCGACTTGGGGACCAGGAACTCCTCCATGCCATGGCGGCCGAACTCCCTGCCATGCCCGGACTGCTTGACCCCGCCGAATGGCGCTGCCGTGCTGAAGGCTCCACCGTTGACCTCGACGGTCCCCGCCCGGAGCCGGCGGGCGAAGGCGATGGCCCGGTCCCGGTCGCCGGACCACACCGCCGCCGCGAGGCCGTAAGGGGTGCCGTTGGCGATCGTCACCGCCTCCTCCTCACTGTCATAGGAGATCACCGACAGCACAGGGCCGAATATCTCCTCCTGGGCGATCACCATCTCAGGCCGAACCTCGGCGAAGACGGTCGGTTGGACGAAAAACCCCCCGGCCAGCCCCTTCGGCGGCTCCAATCCTCCCAAGACCAGACGGGCGCCCTCGGCTATCCCCTTGGCGATGTACCCCCGCACCCGCTCCAACTGCGCCTGCGATGCCAGAGGTCCCAGGCGTGTCGCTTCGTCCAGGGGGTCACCCGGTGCCAGCTTCTCAGCCGTGGCGACCGCGACCTCCACCGCCGCGCTGGCCATCCGGGCGGGAACCAGCAGACGGGTGAGCGCGGTGCAGGTCTGGCCGGAGTTGAGGAACGCGTTGTAGACCGCGAACTTGGCGGCCTTCTCGAGCTCCGCGTCCTCCAACACCAGGCTTGCCGACTTGCCCCCGAGCTCCAGCGTCACCGGCTTGACCTGGGCCGCGGCCAGCTCCGAGATCCGCCTGCCGGCCCTGGTCGATCCGGTGAAGGAGATCTGGTCGACGTCGGGGTGGGCGACCAGCGCCTCGCCGGCGGTGGGGCCGCGTCCAACGATGACGTTGAGGACCCCGGGGGGCAGCCCCGACGAGCTTGCCAGCTCGCCGAGCATGATGGCGGTGAGGGGCGCCACCTCACTGGCCTTGAGCACCACCGTCGCCCCCGCCGCCAGCGCCCCGGCCACCTTGGCCATCACCTGTTGCAGTGGGTAGTTCCAGGGGGTGATGGCGCCCACGACCCCAACTGGCTCCTTGACCACCAGGCAGTTGCCGATCTCCTCCTCGAATTGGTAATCGTTCAACACACTGGCGATGTGGTCGGTGATCGCGACCGGATTGCCCACCTGGACCGCTCGCGACTGTCGGATCGGGGTCCCCACCTCGCGGGCGATCGTCTGCGCGAAGTCCTCGGACCTGGCCCGGATGCCCTCCGCGATCTGGAAGAGCAGGGCGGACCTAAAGCGGGGCGGCGTGGCGGCCCAATCGTCCAACGCCTGCCGAGCTGCGCTCACCGCGGACATCACATCCGCTGCGTCCGCGTCAGGGACCTCGGCCAGGGTCGAGCCTGTGGACGCCTCGCTGACCGCCAGCCGAGCCTTCGAGTGGGGAGGGCGAAACTCTCCTCCTACGAAGAGCTGGCCCTGATGCTCCGCTTGCGGCCCCCAGTCCGCGGCCATCATGCCACGGCCACGCCGTCTCGCACGGGTCGCGCTCGGCTCAGCGCCGCCAAGAGCGCCTCAACCGAGGGGTGGTCGGCGGGGCTGGAGTTGAGATGAGCGAGCAGGACGGTGGATGGAGGGTCCACCACCAGAGTGCCCCCCAACTGCAGCACGTCGCCCTGCAGCCCCTCCGCCTTGATGCCCCGCCGTCGCGCCGCCAGCCAACCCTGGACCATGCCTCGACCGAACATGCTCAGAGGTGATCGGCGCGCGCCCAGGGCGCGGTAGCTGGCGCGCTCCGGGTCGGTCACCACGATGGCGGTTGGCGCCTTCAGCTGCTGAAAGCGGTGCGCCTGCTCGGGGCTCCCGTTGCCGATGAGGAGAAGCTGGGCGCCT
>JAKAVU010000177.1 GCA_021817185.1 bacterium | reverse complement strand
GAGCAGATGGCCGACAGGTACCCGAACAGCACCAGCGGTTCGTGGAAGGTGGTGTGGATGTCATACGGGCCGCTCCAACCCTGGTGGACGGCGGGGTCCGCTCCCAGAACGTGGTCATAGGCAAGAAGGTGCTGGAACCCCAGCCGCTCCACCCCGGTGGCGTAGGCGCGGATGTCCTCGGCTCGGGACCCGATCTCGGTCTGTGGAAAGACCACGCCTATCCTCATGCCAATCTGTCTACCACACCGGCCGACCGGCGCGCCGGCGATGGGCTCGGCTAGACTCCCGCAGAGTACCCGCCAACCAAGGGGGAGATGAGTTGGGTGGTTTCAAGAATTTCCTGCTCCGGGGCAATCTGGTCGATCTCGCCATCGGCTTCGTTATCGGCGCGGCCTTCACCGCCCTCATCCAAGCCCTGGTGAAGGGCTTGATTACGCCTTTGCTGGCCGCCCTCGCTGGCCAGCCCAACTTTTCGGCGCTCTACTTCACCCTGAACCACTCGCGATTCCTCTACGGGAGCGTGGTCAACGCCCTGCTCAGCTTCGTGCTGGTGGCGGCGGTGCTGTACTTTCTAGTGGTGGTGCCGTTCGAGTCGCTGCTGGCTCGGCTCCGCCCGGCGTCCGTGGCTCCCACCAAGACCTGCCCAGAGTGCCTCAGCGCCATTCCCGTCGAAGCTCGGCGCTGTGCCTATTGCACCAGCGCACAGGCCGCTACTGGCTGACACCGAGCTGCGGTGCCGACGGGGGGCTTCGTTCGAAGGCTGATCGCCACCCGCCGCGGAACAGGTGGTTCGTCCAGTCGACCGACCTCGCAGCGACTCGGAGCCGTCGATCCGGCGCAATCGGGCGCCCGATTGCGCTGGGCTGCCGGGCGCGTGGGGTTGGCAGCAGCTGGCGGCGAAGTGAGCGGGAGTGCCCATGAGGGTGGTTGAGTGAACCGGGAAGAGGTGGGCGAGTAGGACTGGCGGGCAGGCTGGGGTGATCTCTGTCCAGGTCGCCCTCCGACGACCGCCAGCGGGACGTTCCTTAGGTGCGGGATCAGGTCGGCCCTGGGCACGGCTCCGGCCAGCGCCACCGCTGCTACCACCTCTCGCCGGTTGGTTGCAGGATCGGGGTCAGAGGTAGCTCGGTGGGCCAGAGGGGCCTCAAAGTCGATCGGCGATCTCATCTCGCAGCTGCCGTGGCGCCGAGTCCGGCTCGGGTGGTCAGTGTAGGCCGCCACCACCCCGCGGTCCGCACGCAACGCTCGACCCCCTGGGTGGAGAGCGCCTCAGGTCTCCCCTTGAACCGCGCGACCACCATGCAGCCCGACCGGTCAGAGCGTGCGGCTGACGATCCACGCGTGCTTTCCGACCTGCCGGATGCGAGCGAACCCAAGCTCCTCGAAAAGCTCGACGGTCCCGCTGAAGAGGAAGCGCCCCTGGGCTTCCCGGCCCGCGGTCGTCTCTGAGATCGCCTCGACGAGCCCGCCGCCTTCAGCAGCGATCTCGGCGAGCGCGCCCTCGAGCGCGGCTCGGGCGATTCCCCGTCCACGATGGCGCTTGTCGACGAAGATGCAGGCGATCCGCCACCCCGCCTCAGGGGGCGGCTCTTTCGCATACTCGCGGGAGTGCTTCAGTCGAAGGCCCCCTGAACTTCCGTACTGGCACCAGCCTTGGGCGTTCCCGTCGGCGTCCAAGACCAGCGCGGCACGCGCGCGGCCCTTCCGGACGAGCTCCTCTTTGAACGTGCGGGGATCGCTCTTGCCACGGTGGTACTCGACGTGGTTGGGAGCGCACCAGCAGCCCCCGTAGATCCCATTGTTGCGCTCCACCAGGTCGGCGAACGCGTCCCAGGTGGCTGCTTCGAGCCGTGCGATTGTGTATGACCCTGGGGTCATGGCTGCTGGGGCTTCCCTCTCAGGCATTGGCGGCGCGGTCCAAGAGGTCGGCCAGCTCGGTCGGGCGCGTGAACATCGGCCAGTGACCCGAGTCGATGTCGACGTACTCGAGCCGCCGGGCTCGTGCGAACTCGGGCACCTCGCCTCCGTCGACCCATTCCTTGGCGCGAGCGGGCGAGAATTCGGGGCAGGTGAGGGTGACGGGCACATCGTACCGCCGTTCGTTGCCGAGCTTGACGATCCCCGTCACCACGCCTTCGGGAACCGGGATGGTCCGAGCCGCGATGGCTCCGCGCTGCTGCTCGTCGAGGTCTGCAGAGTCGACGCCCTCGAAAGACTTCCAGCCGGGGAACGGCACTACCCCATCCACGACCGGGAGGAAGTCGGCGTACGCCTCGCCATCACCGGAGGGGAAACCGCCGATCAGCACCACGCGCGCCACCTTATCGGGCCGGGCGTCTGCCGCCATCCACGCGAGCGTGGAGGCAGCGGAGTGACCCACGACCATGACGGGGCCGCCGGCGGCGTCGACAGCAGCGGCCACCGCTTCGCGCTGGTCCTCTAGGGTTGCCGTCCTCGGCGGTGCTCCCTGGCCTGGGAGGAAGAGCGCGACTGGTCGGGGGCCCAGGTCTCGGAGGCATGGCACCACACCGTCCCAGGCGGACCCGTCGAGCCAGAGGCCAGCAAGGAGAAGGATGTCCGTGATCGTCGGTGCTCCCCTTCGCAGTCTATCCCGTCGCCCGCCGACGAGCCGAGAAGGGTGAGCAACCTCGGCAGGGTGCCAAAACCGAGGTTGAGGGCCAACTGGTAGCCGTCGTGCTCGAAGACAAAGCCGCTGCCCGCCCCACCCGCCTCCGGCCAGGCCCCACGAGTTGCGAGCACTACCCAGCGACTCCTCATCCGGTCCGTGTCTCATCGGTGCTCCCGACAGTGAGTCGGTCAACCAGGCGGGCGCGGCCTCAAACTGGTCAAAGTCAGAATGCCGAAACAGGGCCCGCCGCGCGCTCGGCCCGGCTCAGGGTGCGCAGGACGGCGTCTTGGCCATGCCGACGGGCGGCCAGCGCCGCCAGTAGAGCAAGCACAGACTCGACCACTTCGGGGCCGAACGCTGGAGTAGTTACGCCGACGCTGCATGCGAGGACGTCGGCGTGCATCATGATCTCCATCAGCCGCACTACGAGAAAGTCGTCGGTGGGCAGGGCACAATCCTGCCAGGGCACATACGTCGTCGAGCCGGCGCCAGCGATCGCCGCGGGGAGCTGCTCGAGGGCCCGCGTGAGCGCTTCGACCGATTCCGCGCGCCCGGCCAATGCCATCTGGTTGAAGTCGTCGCGGATGGAGGTGTTCTCGGGAGCGTCGGTGGGCACACGCAACCAATCGACGCGCTCGTAGTGACCGACCAAGGTCAGCAGTGGCGCGTCGGGCGCGCCGGGAGCGGTGAGGAACTCGACCGCACACTCAGGCTGGCTGACCAGGTGGCGCGCCAGCCCGCCGACGGTCATGCCGAGCAGCGCGGACTCACGGTCCCAGGCGTCAGCGACTTCCCTGGACCCGACCAGGTCCGTGAGCTGGTCGACGGCGGCGGTCACAGCCGAGCGGTCGAGGTTTCCAGCGAACGTCAGCGGCATTGCGTCAACCCTACCAAGGCTGCCGAACACCGAGGCTGACGGGGGGCGCTGGTCGATGAGAGACAGGCGAAGCGAGATGGTTGACTCTGTCGCGGTACTGTCCGACATCCACGGCGTGCTGCCGGTCCTTGATGCCGTGCTCGCTGAGCCGGAGGTGGCGGACGCTGACTTGGTGGTGGTGACCGGAGATCACGCGTCTGGGCCCCAGCCCACGGCCGTCCTAGAACGGCTGATGGCGCTCGGCGACCGTGTAATGCTGGTGAGGGGCAATGCCGACCGGGAGCTTGTCGCCTTGGCTCGCGGCCAGGCGATCGAGATCCCGGACGAGGTGACTCGGTGGGCCGCTGCTCAGCTGTCAGCGGAGCATGTCGAACTCCTTGCCTCGTTGCCCCACCCAGTCACCCTCGAGGTCAAAGGCTTGGGCCCGGTCGTCTTCTGCCACGGCACGCCTCGCGACGACGATGAGGTCGTCCTGGTCGACACCAGTCTAGATCGGTGGGCTGAGGTCTTCGCCGAGCTGCCTGGCGAGATCGCCGCCGTGGTGTGCGGGCACACGCACATGCCCTTCATCCGGCTCGTCGACCGACGTCTCGTCATCAACCCGGGCAGCATCGGCATGCCATACGGCCGGCCCGGAGGACATTGGGCCCTGCTGCGCGCGGGCGCGGCCACCCTACATCGAACCCCCATTGACGTCGAGGCCACCTGCGCCCGAGTCGTCGCCGAGTCGACCTACCCCGACAGAGAGGAGTGGGCTGACTACTTCGTCCGGGCAACCGCCAGTGACGCCGAGGCCCTGACCACCTTTGCAGACCGCGAGGGGCGGCAGGTTCGGTGACAGCCGGCCCCAGCGGAGCCGCCGTTTCCCCTCTTGGCCTCCTGGCACCACTTCGCGCTCACTGGACGCTGGTGCTGCACGGTGGGTTCACATCCGCCGAGAGGCTGGGTCCATCCGCAAGAGTAGCGGAACCCATCGTTCACGAGACACCCCGCGCCCGGACCCGCACCACCGCCCTGGCGTGACTCATCTGGCTGACCCCTTACCACTCCTCCCCGACGTGGCAGCGCTGCAGCGGCCGGGGAGTCAACCGGCTAATATGAATTTCCGAAAGTCCGAATGACAGAGGAGCACCGATGAAGCGAGCGGTGGTCAGGAGCAGGGGGCAGATCACGCTGCCCAGAGAGATCCGGGAGGCATTGCACGTCGAGGAGGGCGACGACG
>JAKAVU010000176.1 GCA_021817185.1 bacterium | reverse complement strand
TTCACCCTCAAGGTGATGCCCTCCTTGGTGGGAATCGTGGTTCTCAACACCCACAGTTTCCCCTACCAGGAGGGCATTTCCGCAACTACACCCGGCTATCCGGCCGCCCCTTGATGAAATATCGAGGTTAAGGAGCGTGTCCCGTACGTCTACCTCGAAGGGATTCAGGGCGGGGTGCTCCCAAACTCGATCTCCGAGGTTAGTTCCGTGTGAACGGACATACTGCAAGTATTGCCTGAGTAAGACCACACCCAGAGCGGCGGACCGTTCGGGATCCATATCCAGTTCGGTGAACGATGACACCAAGGTCATGCGGGACTTTGCGCGCGTGACAGCGACATTCAGGCGGCGCTCTCCTCCGTCGACAAGGAGGGGGCCAAACCGGTATGGAAGCTGGCCTCGGCCATTCTTGCCGTAGCCCACAGAGAGTATGATTGCGTCGCGCTCATCCCCCTGAACCCGCTCTAGGTTCTTGACGAAGAAGTGCTCCTCGCGCCCTTCGTCCAAGAAGTTCGACAGTGCCGTTGAGAGCTCGGGCGACACGCTCAAGCGATCCCGAAGCGCTTCCCAGATCCTATTGGAGTGGCGGACGCCCATGGCAATGACGCCAAGGGACTCGGTAGGTCGGTGCAGTGCGTGCTCAACGACTAGGTCGACCACCGTGTTCACCTCGGGACGCGGACTGTTAGTCTCGGATCCTCCGTCCCACGGCGCTAACACATGGTGGAGAGCGTGGTCTCCACCAACGCCTGCAAACGTCGTGAGCATTCGGTCGTATAGATGCACGTTCGAGAATGCGATCAAACGCTCGTCGCGGCTCCGATAGTGCCACTGTAGCATCCGCCAGCGCCCCAGGGCTCCGACGGCGTCAAGAATCGACTCCATGTCCTGCGTCCCGCGCGATACGCTTTCGGGATTCTGGGCTAAGTCGTCCTCAAGCTCATCCTCGGTAGTTGCCTCGAAAAATGATGTGGGCGGTAGTTGCTTGTTGTCGCCGGCCACCACTAGCTGGCGGCCTCGGAGAATCGCCGGTGCTGCATCGGCAGGTGTGACCTGGGAGGCTTCGTCAAAGACCACAACGTCGAAGTAGGTCTTAGCCGGCAGGAGTTGGCTGACCATCAGCGGGCTCATCGCCCAGCAGGGCTTAAGGGCGAGCAGGACCTGGTCGGCGAGCCTGACGAAGTCGCGCGCTGGTAGGTGTCGCCGCTTCAGGGCTGCCTGATGCGCAACCAGTTCGGCCTGGTCCTTGTGCTGATCACGAGCCTTGACGGCTGCCTCGGCGCAGATCCTCTGAATCCGTGCGGGAGTAGTATGCAGATGGCGGTGGTCTCCAGAGCGGAATTCCTGCGCTGTGGCCTCGTGCCTCGCTGGGGCGAAGGTCGCCAGGGCGGGTTCCGACAGCATGATGTGATCAAGGATGGACTGCAGCCAGACAAAACGAAACGAGCTGACTGTGTATTCCTCGGAGGCTTGGCGAGCCTTGAGCTCCCACAGCAGGTCGCGCAAGCCAGCTTCCGAGGCGGCCGCCTCGATCTGACGCAGTTGGGGCAGGCGTCCTAGTGTCTGTTGGTCCTTGGCCAGCGCGTCAAGCTGGGTGCGAAGCTCCTTGAACGACATCGAAGATAGATCGCCCGCTCCCACAAGGACGGCTAGGTGACCCAGCCGCTCGGCCAGCACCTCGACGGCGGCACCTACCTTGGCTGCGCCCTCGGGGATCGAAGGGAGGCCAGATCCGCCGAGCCTTCGCCATTCGTTGATGCTCTCCCTGGCGCGGGCCAGCGCAGCATACGTCGCCGCGTCGCCCGTGGGGGCCCCTGGCAGCTGCACGGTGCGAATTCGATTCCGGGCGGCCCGATACGATGTTGAGGTGATTGCTGCGCGCCATCGAGCCCACCCACTTCTAGACGCAGGTGCGAGGCTTGTCCACTCTTGATCGAGGTCTAGCTGGTAGATGCCCGGAGAGAAGATAGCGAGCAGGGCCGCGACTTCCTTCCACAGAGCGACCTTGGGCATGGCGTCGGCGATTGACGATGCTTGTGGCAGCCCACTTTCGGTGCAAGCGGCTTCTAGGAGATCTGCTGCGGCTGGGAGCAGGTGCCTGCGGGTCTCATCCAGAAGTTCCCAGGCAATTTGGACCTGTTCGACGCTAGTGATGGGGGAGCGAGCCCATGGGTGGCCGAGGGCTTCCATCGTGAAGCCACCGAGCCCCGCGTAGTCTCTTAGCTGCCCCTGAAGCGAGCGAGCTTCCGGCTCCCCAAGACCCTGGATGACATCGCCGCTCAGCCTGACTTGGCTTTCGGCGTGGCGCACCGCTAAGAGCTGGGCCCGTACTTCGTAAACAGACATCTGCCATGGGGCGCGCACCACGTTCATGGCTTGCGCGTATGCGTTGAGATCGGCTCTCTTTCGCTCAAGCTCAGCGAGCTCCGCCGAGTTCTGGAGCACTTGGGCGGTGCGGCTCATCTCGAGTGCTCGGCCGACCGACTGGGCGAAAGCGCGACGGGAGCCTATACCGCCGTGTAGATCCAGCACTAAGTGTCCCAGACCGTGATGATTTAGGCGCTTGGTAACCGCGTCAATAGCCGCCCGCTTTTCCGCCACGAAGAGGACCTTCCGATTCCGAGCGACCAAGGACGCGATCAAGTTTGCAATGCTTTGGCTCTTGCCCGTACCTGGAGGGCCCTTCACGACCAGGTTCTGGCCAGCTATGACACTGTTGATGGCCCGGATTTGGCTCGAGTCCGCGTCAAGGACCAAGAACTCGTCTTTCAGAGGCTGGTCGTCCAGCTTCGGGATGGCCTCTGGCCCTGGACCGCTCTCCCGCAGCAGATCCCGACACTCTTCGTCGCCGGCCAGCGCGCCGATCAGCGGGTGTGCTAACAACGCGTCGAAAGATTGCTCTAGGTCCCTCACCATGGGAAGCTTTGCGTAGGCGAAGTTGGTGAGAACCAGGCGCGGCTCCACCGCGAATCCGGGAATCCGACGCGCCTGCTCAGCAAGCCAGGCATAAGCCTCATGAAGCTCCCACGGCTCGTCGATCGCCCCGTCCACTCGAGTTAGGAGGTCTTCGCTATTGAACTCGCAGTCGAAGTCAGTCTTGAGGACGTGCAAGAGCGTGGGATTGACTTCCATCTCCTCCGTGAGAGCTATTTCAAACTCGTCTTGCAGCGCACCGATGGGCAGAAGGGAAGCCGGGCGCAACAGAACCGGGGCCACGGGTGTCCAGGCAGAGCGCTTGTTTTCCCAGGTGGCTAGGCCGCAGCCGAGGGCAAGCGTCTCGAGCCCGCGCTCCTCAAAATTCTCTCGTGCTTTGCTATGGAGAGTGCGAGTGCGCCGTAGGGCGTCGGCTGACGCGCTGGGATTACGGAACAGTGCGGAGACACGTACGGGCTTGCCCAGCAACAGAGCCTCGAGTGCCCCGGGTGCGGCCGCTGTTAGGTCCAATGTTCCGAGCTTGAGATCGCGGTAGTGCAGTAGGTTGTTGCGTCCCCCCAGGTCGACCAGCGCTTCCTTCCACTGGTCGACCGCCTTCCGCACAAGTGCGGGTCGGCTCGTGTGAGGCTCTGGTGGCCTTCCGCTGAGAGGCGCCTCGTCAGTTTCCATCCGATCTAGCCCAGACCCGCCGGCGGCGGAGGCGCACTGGCCGTGGACGCAGGGTGGGTCTGGTAGGGCCTTGGCGCTGACTGAACTTGGCTCCTTGACGGTGACTTGGGCAACTGATCCACCGAGTGCATCGGGCCATCTCCCACGGTGGCTAGGGGGACTTGCTGCGAGAGTAGCGTCGTCATGCTCTCGGACACCACGGCAGCCATAGTGCGGCGCCGGGGGGAGGTGCTGGTTAGCGGAGCAATGGTCCCGGCCGGTCTCAAGGTAGCGCTCGCCTGAGGACGACTGGTGACCCCGCACCTGTCTCCCGGATGGCGGGTGCGACCAAGCGCGGAATTTCGCCCGGCAGCGGGCCGTACAAGGGTCAACGGAGATGCCAGTATCCGCGTCGTCCGGGCGCCTTCTCGAACCGTGGATCGCGAGACAGTGCCTTGGCGACGGTCGAGTAGGCCCAGTCGGTGCGAAGGAGCTTCCCAGCGGCCTGAAGTTGGTGGACGAGGTCGACTATGCGGATCGCTTGATCGCCGTCCTTGAGCAGAGAGGAGATTGCGTCTCCGAGGGTACCAGACTGCAGTGCCGCCACTTTGCCACTGGCAGGGTCCCGTGCCAAGGCGAGATGCGCCTCGAGGGTTCTCATCTGGGCTGCCAAACTTCGCTGCCGCGCCCTCAGCTGGAGGACCTCTGCCGAGAGCTTGTCGTGGTCACGCTTCACTTTGGCGAGTTGCGCCTCGATCTCAGTGACGGCATCGGGACGGACGGTCGCGCGAACCATACGCGCGTGAGTGTAGGGCCGGGGCCGTGTCCTCGGCCGGCCACCTTGTTCTTGCCGCGGAGAACCGTCAGAGGCTGGAACCGAGGTGCACCTCTGGTCGCGGGGTGACATAATATGGCGCACACCTGGCCGAACACGGGAGATGGATGCGGGGATGGAACTCATGGAGGCGACTCTGGATAGGGTCAACACGGGCCACCTTCCGGTCGTCGTCACCGATGACGTCTGCCTGCCTGGCGAGACCCATAGGCTTGACGCCAACTGGGATGGGGAGGTGGCGGTTCTCGCCGGACTCGGGGGTACCGACGACCATGTCGTGCTCCTGCCGAGGGCAGTCCACCACTCAGACCACGGGCCAATGATCGGCATCCTGGCGGTGGTCGACGCAGTGCGTTCGGATGACCTCGGCCAGATCCGAGGAGCTCGGCTGTTCGGGGTGAGACGGGTCGAGATCGAGA
>JAKAVU010000175.1 GCA_021817185.1 bacterium | reverse complement strand
GCCGTGCGGTCACGCTGATTGAGGCTCCCGCGGCGAGTGTATGGCCGACGCCGTCGAAGACTTCGGACGCCAAGCCATCAGCCCCATCCTTGCCCACGCCGTTGGCGCACGCTGGGCGCGCCAACGACAGCCGCGAGTCAGCTATCGAATCGGACGAACGCCCTCAGGGTGCCGGCTGCGTAGTCGCGGGTCTCGCTGAATCCGAGTGACTCGTAGAAGCCTCGCTGACCGAGGTTGTAGTCGGTGAGCAGGACCTTCTGGCGAACGTGCGCGTAGGGACGGAGTACACCCTCGACGAGATCGCGGCCTATCCCGATTCTTCGTGCGTCAGGATGGACGAGGACGTCTTGGAGGTAGCAGATCGTCGCTCCGTCGCTGATGACCCGCGCAAGGCCCACCAGGGTACCTTTGCGGCGAGCGGTCACGACTCGCGAAGAGCCGCGGAGTGCTGCCTCGAGGACCGAGGGGGCGTCCGCGTAAGCGGTCCAACCCACTGAGCGGTAGAGCGCCACTACCTCAGGGAGATCGATGACGGGAAATGGCTCTATCGCCACGTCTTCGGAGGACACCTACCAACCATAGCGAGCGACCGTCATTGGGCAGGCGGCGCCCTGTACCGAGATCAGAATGAGAGCCGCTGTCGTGTCAGCCGAACACGCGCTGGGAACGCATGGTGGTCTCCCTCTCGAGGACTCGTTCCTTCTTAATCGCTCCCGCCGCATGGAGGTCACTCACTTCAGCCACCTCCCCACGCCCTCGACCCGGTGTCGGGCAGCGTGGGGGCAGCCGCGGAGACGTTGAGTCACGTCCGGGAGGAACTGGACCGGCGACTCTCAGTGGTCAGGCGCTCCGTGGAGGCGGGAGACTCAGCTGCCACTGCCAGTTGGCCCCGGATCGTGGTCGTGGTGGATGAGGTGGCCGAACTGGCGATCCGCGACCTTGGCGACGACCGGGCCGCCCTGCCGCCCAACTGGCGGCCACGGGGCGGCTCTGTGAGATCGTCAGGCTCGGGAGATCGGAGGACATCCACCTCGTCTCCTGGACCCAGAGACCGCATGCCGCGGCGGGCCCTCCATGGAAGGACCGATCAGTGATCGGCCTTTCCCGCAGCTGTCCCCCAACTGGGGTCAATACTGGGGGCAAAGGTTCCGCCTGATTGGAGCATCGACCGGCGCGGTGCCGTGTCCCGGGCGACCCGTGGAAGAGTCAGTTCCGGACCAGCGGGGTAATCTCCTCGAGGACTTGGCTCAGCCGGTCGCGCTCGAACTCAAGGTCGTAGCGGCCTTGCAGGTTCATCCAGAAGCGCTCGGAGGTGCCGAAGTAGCGCGAGAGTCGGAGCGCGGTGTCGGCGCTGATCCGACCCTGGCCATGGACGATCTTGTTGATGCGACGGGGCGACACACCGATCGCCATGGCCAGCCGATGCTGGCTGAGTGCCAAGGGGGACAGGTACTCCTCGACCAGAACCTCCCCGGGGTGTATGGGAAGAAACGCGACGCCTGTGCTCATCGCGCATCTCCTTCAGTGATATTGACCTCCTCCCCACGGATAAATCCGGGGGATTCCCGTCTCGCCTCGGCTGTCTCGTGGGCGGCTTTCACCGTCCCCGCCGTAAGCCGGGGTTGTACCGGGTTCAAGCCGACCCACTCTGTCCGGAAGCCCCGCTTCCGGTACCGCCGCATAGCAGCTGACTCGTGGGTTCCATGCCGCTCGATGCCGACCTACCCCGAAGTCCTGGGGCTGGAGCCATGCTCCGCATCGAGCTTTCACTGTACCACTCCGTGACTCGCTCGACCCCACGGCTGAAGCCGGGGGCTTGCGCTCGCCGCATGGTCAACTATCTCCACCTCTTCTGGGCCGCTCCTCGGTCAGCGAAAGCAGATCCTCCATTGGTCGGTGATGGGGATGCTGTAGCGCCCCACGGGCCACGTGGCTCCGAGGCAACGCGGCTACGCACTCGGAGCGACTTTCCTCCGGTTGCGGGTCGTTGCCGGCGATCAAGGCACATGGCCGTCACTCAAGGCCAGTCTTCTGGAGCACCCGCAGCTCCCACGCGTAGAAATAGGCGGGGTCCCCTTCCACCCGAGAGCTGGGCGCCCCACCTCCTCCACACTCAACACTGTCACCATCATTGGCGAACGGCTCACCCGACGCATCGAGGATGACGCACTCCCCCACTGCGCAGACAGTGTGTTCGGCCGCCAGGCGCACCCGCATGCGGTGTCCCGGCGCTCCTTCGACCAGGAAGTCGCACCCGTCCTCCTCGGCCGCGCGGTGTAGGGTGCCCATCAGCAGAGCGCCAAGGCGTGGGGTTCCCAGCAAGCTCAGGGCCCGATAAGGCGCGCTCCCTCGACCTCCTGCGTGATCCTCGCGCACAGTGTAGGCGGGTCCTGTGTAGTGGAGCTCGGCCAACAATGGAGCGGCAGCGCCGCGAACAGCGCCGTCGTCTGTGCCCGGCTGCAGGGTGATCTTGGTCACCCAAGCGCCGTCTTTACGAGTCACTTCCAAAGTCGACCACCTCAGCCCACGGCGACTGAGGCGATTCGCCAGCATGGGCGGGGCGTCGCGCTCGTCAGGGCCGGGCGGCCACAGTGCCTCCTGGTACTCGCCTACGGCGCAGCCGAAATCACCCTCGGGACATTGCCACTCGATCAAGTCCAGGGCGCTCCGGGCCACCAAGGCGCGTGAGTGGGATGGACACGGCGGAACACCCACTTGGAGGACCGGCTGCAGCACGTGCTGTAGTTCGGCTGCGAAAGAGCAAACCGAGTCGATCAGGTCGGGACCGTCCAGCACGAGATGTCCGACGGACTCTTCGCCGACCTTCACACTCACCATGATCGGGAGCTCACGCGAGTTGACCGACCAAAGGACTCCGGGGCGGGCACGGAAACCTATGTCAGCGAACAGGTCCTCCAACCAGTCGAGGGGCTGACGGGCCACAGCCCCATTCTGGACGAGCTCACTGCAGACGACAAGGGTGGTTGACATTGCGCTCTGCGTTCGATCTCAGGTGCTCGCCCGCTCCCTGCGGACGGAAGTGGTCGCGATTCACTCCACAGCACCGCGCAGTCCGAGCAGAATCGAGTTGTAATCATGCCCCGAACGATCGCCGATGGGGAGCCGTTGGTGTTCGACGTACCACCAGAGGTCGCCTCCGACGACCGCCAGCCATCGGGTACCGCCTTGATCTTGGATAGCTGCACGGCGTCATCGCGCCCCACACCCGGGTGACCGACCTGGCCCCGCGGGCTGAACGGTACAAGGGCATGCCCGATTAGAAAGTTGTACAGATTTCTGTTACCATATACCCATGGCAGATGAGGTCGTCCCGACCGGCGAGGTCCGAGCGGCTCTTAGTCAGATCACCAAGCGCTTTGATGCTGGGGATCCCGATCCGGTTTTCTTTGGGTCCCACCGCCGTGCCCAGGCCGTGCTTGTGCCCATCGCCACCTGGGAGAAGCTGCTCGCCCACGCCGAGGACGATCTGAATCTCGACATTGCCCACCGGCGTCTCGCTGACAGGCGCCCGTGGCTCAACCAGGACGACCTGGACGCAGCGGTGGCAAGCTTGATGGAGAAGGCCGCCGGACGCCGCCCTGTGTGACGCGGCGGGCCAAGCCGCCTCGCTACCGGCTCAGCGATCATCCTGCCTTGCCAGACGATCTGCCGCACTCGCCGTCCATGGGCCGGAGGCGACGTCTACCGCCCGCACCGCACTCGATGGCGTGGCGCACGGACGAGTCACCGGCAGGCTGGTCGGGACACGGCCCGTTAGCGGCAACTCGACCGGACTCGCCAGCGTCAAGTTCGACATACCGGGCAGCCCAACCCGTCGCCTCAGGCTGGTCACGGTGATATCGATGCCGCCCCGCGTGGCGTGCTGGCCATTGGGCCCCGTGACGAGGACGCGATCTATTAACTGGCTGTTCAGCGCATGAAAGGCAGCACGGAGGCAACCGCCGTCAGATGAACAGCTAGGGAACGCTGCCCTTCGGCACGACCCACTCAGTGGGCTGCTCTGTGACCGCGGACACCAGGTCGAAATCGGCGTCATAGTGGAGGACTGTGAGTCCTGCGGCCTCCGCGGCGGCCGCGATCAACAGGTCAGGGATCGACACGCCGCGATGGCGGCCCTTGCGGGCCAGAGCCGTTTGGACCGCGACAGCTCGTTCTATCCCCGCCTCGCCGACCTCGGCACGCGGCAGGCTGAGTCGGTCAGCGAGGATGGCCAGGTAGTCGGCGGTACTTCGGGCGCTGAAAAGCAGCTCCAAGTCCACGATGCCGCCGGTAGCGATCTCGCCGGCTAGGAACAGCGACTCCATCCGACTGCCCACCGGCGCCAGGTGGACCCGGGCGAGTGCCGACTTGTCAGCCAGGTATCGGGCCATGAGCTAGCGCCACGCCTCGCGCATGACCGTATCGTCAGCGAGATCGATGCCCTCCAAGCTTCGCAGTCGCTCGAAGAGCCGGGTACGGCCTTGCCTGGCCACGACCTCCGCCAGAGCCGAGTGGATGGTCTCGGTGGCCGTCCTAGTGCCGAGTGCGGCGCGAGCCTGGGCCAGAAGATTCTCGTCGATGCGTAGCGCGGTCTTGTACACAAGATAAATCTACCATCTGGGCCGCACAGGGGTAGACCCGGTAACCAGGATCGTCTACTGCAACGGAGTCTCACGAGATCAGCAACGATGGGTTCGGCTCCAAGTAGCAGGGAACGCCCGTATCAGGAGCGACCTGACAGCCAGGGTTGGCAGCAGCTGGCGGAGAAGTGTGCGGTAGTGCCCATAAGGGCGGTTGAGTGAACCGGGAAGAGGTTGGCGCGTGGGGCAGTGGGTCAGGCTATGGGCGACTTCTGTTGAGTGCGCCCTCCG
>JAKAVU010000174.1 GCA_021817185.1 bacterium | reverse complement strand
TCGGAGTGGGCGCAGAGCTCGTTGGCGAGGGAAGTGCGCTGGAGGTCGGCAATGGGTGAAGCCCTGGCGAGGCGCAGGCGCTCAGGACGAGGGCCAGAACGGTGAGCAATATGAGGGGCAGGGCACGGCGCACTCATGGGTAACGGCCTTTCTGCCCGTGATGTTCCGGCGGCGCTCGCTCAGGAGCCAGCGCGCGCGATCACGCGCTTGGCCCTGATACGGGCGTCGTTAGAACGGCCCCTGGAACTTGAGCCTCGTGGGGACGGCCTTACCGCGCCGGCTCTCGGGCGAACTCGACACGGTCGGCGCGGCCGGGTGGTAGTGACGCAGAGAGTCCGCCCCGCATGCCTGGACCCGGGTGTGCCGCCGGTCCGATCCTGCGCGAAGCTTCGGCTGGACAGGGTGATGATGGGCGACGTAGCCTCTGGGAGTGGACCAGACAGGCGCGGCCCCGACTTCGGTTCGCGATCGTACCCAGGCGGAGTGCGCCGTGCGCAGGTTGCTCTTCATAACCGAGGCGGACCCCCGCCCCAGCGATGCCGAGGTCGAGAGGGTCTTCAGTCTCTCCCTGGCTCTGTCGGCGATGCGCTGCATCTTCACCTACATGGTGATGCCCTTCCTGTTGCCCACGATCGGGGCCCTGGCGGGGGCAGGGCCGGTGGTGGGGGTCTTCCTTTCGGCGGTCGCCCTCGTGTTCGACGTCCGGGCGATTCGTGCCTTCTGGCGGGCCGACGACCCCCGGCGCTGGTCGATGACGGCGCTCTACCTGTTCGTGATCGTCTTCGTCTTGGTGCTGTTGGCGCTGGATCTCCACAGCATCCGTCTCTGATCGTGTGCTCGGCCAGGGGCAGACTACTGCGCTTGCGCCGGCGCACCAGCGCGCACCACGGGTCATGGCCAGGTGCTGTTGCCTCGCTGGGATCGTCGGCACATTCGTAGAGCGGGCTACCCGCTCAGGGTTCGGCCCGCGGCAAGTTCGGGGAGACCCTTGCTCCGGGGCTGAAAGCGCCCCTCATGGGGGATGCCGGGTCCGACGGCACCCGCTCCGATGCCTGCGCCAGAGGGCCGCTCATGGCCCGGGCGCGCCGCCGCGACCAGGATTCGTGATCACCTCCCCAGCAACCGGACGAAGCGCACCGGGGATGCGTCTTTGACCGGTCCGGGACTGCCGCGAGAGCTAAGCCCGCTCTCCGTCCCGCCGGCTTGTGCAGGGTGGCGGGAGCGGCTCCCGAGGCCCACCTTCCCGGCGCAGCCCTCCGTCCCACTACCTTGAGTGTGTGAGCACTCAGCATCCGTTCCGTCCCGGCACGGTCACCCGGGACTTCGGGTCTGGCGACCTGCTGGTGCTGGGTGCGACCGCCATCTGGAGTGTCAATGTGGTGGCGGTGAAACTGGCGCTGCACCAGAGCGGCCCCCTGACCTACTCGGTGATCCGGTACCTGGTCGGCGGCGTGGCCCTGCTCGGTCTGGCCCGCTGGATCGACGGCCCTCTGCCGAGGCTGTCGCGCGAGCAATGGCGGCTGGTCGCCGTGCTGGCGCTGTTCGGGGTGCTCATCAACCAGTCGAGCTTCACCGGGTCCCTGGCTTTGACCAACGCCGACAACGTGGCCATGATCTCGGGCACCACGCCGCTGTTGGTCGCCCTCTGGGTCGCATATCGTCATCGGCAGCGCTTCCGCGCCCGGGTCTGGGTCGGGCTGACGATAGGGTTCGCGGGCCTGTTCCTGGTGGTCGGGGCCGGGGCCGCCGACTGGTCGAGCTGGTTCGGCATCGTAGTCGCCCTCGGCAACCCGATCAGCTGGGCGGCCTACCTGCTGCTTCTGCCCCGCCTGTTGGGCCGACTCCCACCGCTCACACTCGCCGCTCTGATATCCCTGCTGGGGGCGGCCATGCTGGTGCCCTTCGGGGCCGCCCAGGCGTTGGCCCAACCTCCTCATCCAACGGTCGGTTGGCTGGGGTTGCTCGCGTACAGCGCGCTGGGGGCGGTGGCGCTGACCACCTGGATGTACCTGCCCGGGGTCAGCCGCCTCGGTCCGGCCAGGACCGCCATCTACAGCTACCTCCAGCCGTTCCTGGCCCTGGTGGCGGCGCTGGTGATCGTGGGTGAGCCCATCCTTCCCCTGCAGCTGCTGGGCGGGGTGGTGATGCTGGTGGGAGTCGCGATGGGCCGGCCACGGGCTCGACCGACCAGGAGCGGTCGCGACGGCGCGGCGGTGGTCGCCCCAGCGCCTGCGGTCTCGCCCAACCATGCCGGTTGAGGTCCGGGTCCAGGATTCCCTTGCCATCCGAACTCCCAGCGACGAGGGAGCTTTGTGGGGACCGCTCAGGAGGTGGTTGGGCTGAACACCGCGTGCAGACCGCGTAGATCTCGATCCTCGTCTCTCAGCGTTGCGACGACGTCAAGGCCGAGAGCCGATAGGAGCGGACTCAGGTGGCCGAGCTGACCTCCACCGAGCTCCAGGAGCAGGTGGCCGCCGGGGCGCAGCCAGGTGGGAGCTGCGGCGCACGCGCCCTCGACCAGCCGAAGCCCGTTGGGCCCGCCATCGAGTGCGCCCCTCGGCTCGAATTGGGCCACATCGTGGGGGAGGTACGCCATCTCCGGGGTGGGCACGTAGGGAAGCACCGCGGTGATGACATCGACGCGGTTGCGCCAGCCGGAGGGGGCCGGTCCGAACATATCCCCTTCGACGACGGTCACTCCATTGCTGCGGGCGCATGCGGCGGCCGCCGGATCACGGTCGATCCCAATCACGGCCGCCTGCGGGTGCGCCCTCAGCATCACCATCGCGACCGCGCCGCTGCCGGTGCCGAGGTCGATGGCGCGGCCGTGCCGTGGAAGCAGTGCGGCCGCAAGGCGTGCCAGAGGCTCGCTGTGCGCTCGAGGCACATAGACGTTTGGTGCGATCTTCACGTCCAGGCCGCAGAAAGAGACCGAGCCCGTGATCCACGCCAGCGGCTCCCCGCTCTCCCGCCGGCATACCAGCTGCTCCAGGAGTTGGAGGTCCGCCCGGGCCCTTCGCAGCAGTTGCTCCGCCTCCGCTTCGGGAAACACACACCCAGCCCGCCTGAGTCGCTCGACGACTTGCGCGCGGCTCACGGACGGCTCAGCGCTCCAAGTGCCGGGCGGAATGAGGACTGCGGGCCGGCACCGACCGCATCCGTCCCAGCCCTCTTCCCGGCTGTTACCTGACGCCGAGCTGCAGGGGCGCCGCCTGGGACCGGCGGCATCCAGCTGGCGGCGGATCGAATTGCTGCTGCAGTCACCATCTCGCCCCGCCGCGGGAGAGGCTATCGTCGTCGGATGCCGCCGAGTTCACCATCCGGGCTGTGGCCGCAGTGGCGGCAGCGAGCACGCAGCCGATGGCTTAGTCCGGGTCAGGCAGGCGGGCGCTGGGCGCCCAGATTGGCGCAGGCCTCGCACACCTGCGGGGGGATGAATCCGGCGCTCATCAGCGCCGCGAAGAGGCGGCAGCCGATACACAGGCCCAGTCCCGCCTCGAGACCGGCCGCCAGTGCCAGCACCCCGAGCACGGTGTACGTGGCCACCTCCAGGTGCCAGCCAAAGTAGAGGAGGGTCGCGAGCACAGTCAGTGTTGCCCCGATCCCCTGAGCAAAGCGCTTCGGAGGCCCGGGGACGAGCCGCGGCGAGGAGGTGACCCGGGGCGCGACCAGGCGGGTCGCGATCTGGCCGAGTGGGCTGAAGGTCGGTCCGCTGGTGACCCGCGCCAAAAAGCCATAGGCGAGAACCGCGCTCAGCCACGGCAGCTGGCCGATGATCGCGGTGAGGGCCAGGGCAAGCACTCCGGCCGCCACCACGCGGCTCGCTACGTCATTGACCGGGTTGGGGAAGGTGGGCCAGCGGTCGAACATGCGACAACTCCAGGGCTCGTCGAATCTGCCACCAGACAAACTATCACACTTGTCCGGTGCTGTCGATGGTCGAGCTCAGAGCTGAGGGGGATGTCCCTCGCGCTCGCGCTTCAGCTCGAACAGGTACGGCCTCCTCACCATCCGCACCACATCGCGCAGCAGCTCCACCGCCTCGTCATCATCGGGCACCTCGGTGATCACGGGTCCGAACGCGCCGGGCCCGCGGCCCCCGTCGAGGATCAGGGTGGGCACCCCGAAAGCCTCGCAGCTGGCGACCGCCGCTCTATGATCCGCGACGACGGCTTGCCAGAGTTCACGGTCTCCCGCATACCGTGCTCGATCAGACGGCTCCATGCCGGCCGCCTCCATCGCCCGTTCGAGCACCGCTGCGGCCCGGTCCTCGGTGAGGCGCTCGCCCTCGTGATGCAGCAGGCGCCCCAGCTCGGAGTAAAGCTTCCCGACCAGCTCCTTGCCCCCCTGTCGGCGAGCCAAAGAGAGCATCTGGAGCGCCTGGCCGCTGTAGCCGACCGGGGCCAAATCGGCCTCCTCGCCTGGTTCCAGATGGACGATCCCGAGTGAGAAGAAGCGCCAATCCAGCGAAATCTCTCCTAGCTCCTCCAGCCGTGCCGCCCAGCGCGATGTCAGCCAAGCCCACGGACAGACGGGATCAAAGTGGAAGTTGATCTGCTCCAAGATTTCTCCAAGGTGTTGGCGGCGATGAGCTGCCGCTGTGGTCAGATGGCGGGGCCGGGGATCGTCTGGCCCGGTCACGTCCTGAGATTCACATTCCATTCTGCCATCCCCTGCGCCGCGGCGGCCCCGGTACAGGACGGCAGGCGCAGTCTCATCCCGGCAATCCGAAGTGGCTCGGCCACTGGGTTCCGGACGTTCTGGTCCCTGGGTCCGACTTCCGGTGCTACACCTCGCGATCGGCTCGGCAAGCCGGCTTACAGCGGCGAGGACCGATCACAGGTGACCTGGGCGACGTGACCCGATCAGCGACACCACCAACTGGTCACTGGTGGGGCGGAAGTCGCGATAGTGGACCCCGACTGCGACGAACGGTTCCGGGGTCAGCAGGCAGACGATCTCATCGGCCTTCGCCCGCAGATCGGCCACGGCTGATGGGGCCGCCACCGGCGTCGCCACCACCACGAGATCG
>JAKAVU010000006.1:27803-28094 GCA_021817185.1 bacterium | reverse complement strand
AACTGAACGGCGATGAGCTTTGCCCAGTCCACTGGTTCGTGGGGGACTGAGACCTACTACGGCATCTTCGACGCCGCAGGTGGCGGGAACCTGCTGATCTTCGACGAGCTGCGGGCGGAGACAGGGACTGTCGCGACCGCTACTGGAACCTCTCCGATCACGTCCATCGCTACCACAGCGCTGACCATCCAGGTGGCATCGGGCGCGACGATCAACCTTGTGTCTGCGGGGAACCTCCAGCAGTTCACCACCTCCGCTGTGGCGAACGTCGGGGCGACCTCGATCTCGGTC
>JAKAVU010000006.1:0-27793 GCA_021817185.1 bacterium | reverse complement strand
TACGCCCCCAACCCACTCACGATTGCGGCTTCTACCACACCGAGCTTTGCGGCTGGCGCGATCCTGTTCGTGCTGGACTGACCTGTAAGAGTGAGCTGGAATGGAGCGCCCGGAGCGCCGCAAGCAACCCAGGGTGTGCCTGGAATGTGGCGCGGACACCGGGCATCTCCTGTGCGACCAATGTCTGAAGCGGAGGATGGGGAAGATCCAAGAGGCTGTGGACAGGGTGAGGGATAAGGATGGCTGAGCTTGCGGTCAATGGAGCGCAGTCAACTCTAGCCACCGCCCCATCCGGGACGACAGGAACGTCGCTCGCCATCCAGTCCGGGGACACGGGCAAGTTTCCGTCTTCGGGCAACTTCGCCTGCATCTTGCAGGACTCCCTCACGTCCCCAACCCAGTACGAGATCATCGAGGTCACCGCTGTCTCGGGAGCGACGTTCACCATAACCCGAGCGTCCGAGGCGTACGCGGGGTCGCAGACAGCCCAGACCTGGAGCGCGGGAGCGTACATCACCCAGGTGGCGACGGCGGGGACGATCAGGACGGTGCAGATCCCCTCGTTCGACACCACGGTGCTGACCAAGCTCAGTCTTGCCCCAGTTGCCTACTGGAAGCTCAACGACCCGGTGGGATCGGCCACGGCGGCGGACTCCTCGGGCAACGGGTACACGCTGACCAAGACCGGGACGGTGACCTTCGGGGTGGCGGGGGTCGTGCCCACCGACTCTGAGACATGCGCCAAAGGCGATGGCAGCACGGGCATCCTTGCAACGACCGCGATCCCGGCCCTTGTGCCGACCGGGAACAATCCGATGACCATGCTCATGGTCGTCAAGTACGACGGACAAGCGTCGGAAGCCGACTACCTGACGTGGGGCGCCGTCAACGCAGGCAATATGTGGCAGCTTGGCATCTTCCCCAACCGCGGGACGATGCGCGGTTCGGCCTACGGGAACGACGTAGCCAGCTCCCAGATTCTGGAGGGAGTGCCCACCCTCGTCGGCTTCTCCTGGGACGGGATCTCCTCCAGCCTGCTGTTCAACGGGCATGTCGTCGCCACGAACTACGGCGCGTCCAACACCGTCGCATCCTCGAATGTTTCGGTCCTGGCGCAGATCACCAACGCCAACTACACAACGGCCCCAGTTGGCCGCGTGGCGATCTTCGCCGGGGTTCTGACCCCCAAGGACTGGGCGCTCCTGATGCAAGCCTTCACCGGAGTCTGATCCCATGACGGCCCAATGGGGCCGGGCCGAGTGGCCCTTCGAGTGGGCGACGGTCCTCTCTCCGGCCAGCGGCACTACCGCCGCCCTGTCCGGCGTCGCCTCGGCCACGGCTCGCGCCTCTGCGAGCCTGTCCCTCAGCGTCCACATGGAGTCGGCCGCTGCCGCCGAGGGCGGGTCCTCGGGGTCGCTCAGAGCCAAGGTCGGACTCGGCTGCGCGCTGATAGGCCATGGGGCGACGGTCGCCTCGGCCCAGCAGGCGGCTGCGGCTTCGGGCGCGGTCGCCAGCGTCGCGGACTCAGCCGCAAACCTTGTGGCGGACGGTGTCGTCAGCGCTGTTGGCGCCTCTTCGGGCCAAGCCATCGCCTCGACCTCAGCCTCTGCTGGCCTAGCTGGACTGGTTGGGGGCCGCGCTGCGTCGTCGGTAGCCTCGGCTGCTGAGGCCGAACTGACCGGAAGCGCCAGAGCGTCGGCAGCGTCGGCAGCGGTTCTCGCCATTGGCAACGTCCTCAACCTAGGCGGGACCGGGGCGGCGACAGGCGCAGCGGCAGCATCGCTAGTCGCCAGCACCGATCTCGGCTCCGTCGCATCTAGCAACGCGGCGACCTTGGCTGGCTTGGCTGCGCTGCTGGGCCTGGCCGGAGGCGCGGCAGCAGAGGCCGAAGCGGCTAGCACTTTGGCCAAGCTGGTCAGCATTCGCGCTGTCGCGGCGGCTGCGGCGGGCTCCGTTGGGAACGTGCGACAGACGCAGGCTCTAGTCGGGGTGGCAGCCGTAGACGGCGAGGCCGCGAGCGACTTGACCGAGCTGACCCTACTGGCCGCTCTGGTGCGCGGCTCCGGGACCGTAGCAGGGACGATCACCGTCGTTTACATCGTGGGGGCTGTCAAGGCCACCGTGACCGGTCGGGACGGACTGGCGCTGGTCGGTGGACGGAGCGGCACTTGTCTGACTGGTGGCCGGACTGGAGTGGCCGCTGGACGCGGGCGAACGGGCAACGCCCAAACTAGTGGCCGGACAGGTAGGATCACTACAACCGGGGCCTAGAGGAGAGCTATGGCTGGGATCACGCCGTGGTATGTGGGGCAGCGGGCCCCGCTGTGGATCATCACGCTCACCGATGACTCGGGGAACATCATTGACCTGACGAGCGCGGCGTCGGCCAGTCTCGAGTTCCGGGCGCTCAGTCCCGGCACCAGCAGCTACCCAGGGGCCGGCGTGGCGACCATCCTGACGCCCGGCACGAACGGCCAGATCTCTTACGCCGTGGCCGCCTCCGACGTGCAGGTGCCGGGCAACTACCAGGTCATCGTGACCGTCAACTACGCCAGCGGTCTGACGCCGTTCATCGCTGATCCCATCGCCTGGTCGCTGCTGCCTTCCAGCTGATGTGCCTCTCCTGCGGCTGCGGGCGGCCGCTCGATGACCACGGGGATTCTCGGAACATCACACTGGCCACGCTCTCGGGGGCTGCGGATGCGGGCGGTGTGTCGGTCCCAGAGGCGGCTGGCAACATCGTCGAGGGCGTGGAGAACGAGCCGGACGGCCCGCTGGAGGCGATCATCGCTGACCGCCTGAGTCGCCCGACCCTGCTGGTTGACATCGACGGGGTACTGGGCTTCCTCACCGAGACGGTCGTGACCGCGCTCAACGCTCACTTCGGCACGCAGCTGGTGGTCTCGGAGATGACCGACTACTGGCTGGAGGAGGTCTTGCCCAAGGAGCAAAGCGACTGGCTGGTCGCCCTGTTCCAGAAGGGGATCACCTATGCCAACGTGGCCCCCGACTACTCGGCAATCGCCGCGCTGGATGCCTGTCACCGAGGCGGGTACTCGATCATCGTCAGCAGCGACCGGCCACCCGAGACGACCGGACAGGTGACGCGGGCGTGGCTGGAGAAGTGGCGGGTTCCGCACGATCACATAGAGCTGCGGGGCAAGGGCGGGAAGCTGGCGATCAGCAAGGAGTACGGCCCTGACCGGCCGATGGTGCTACTGGACGACGATCCGCGCAAGATGACGACCGTGGCTCGGCCCGGAGTCGAGGTCTGGGCTCCGCAACGCCCGTGGACTCCGCGGCCGCCGTACCCGGCTCACTGCTGGGTCTTCGGCAAGTGGGCGGACGTGCTGCACCGGCTCGGCCTCTCGTCGAATGTGCCCGTCCCGCAGTTCAGCCGGGACGCGGGCCCGGCCACACACTCGGCATGAGTCCCCGGAAGTGGCGGCGACGCCACAACTCTGATAGCCTACGCGCGAAAGGCGGCTGCCCTGAGCCGCAAGGAGGATAATGCCAGCAGTTCCGGATCAGGTCTTCATCTCGGTTCCGATCCAGAAGTCCTTCGAGGACTCGGACGGCGACCTCCACGTCATCGGGAAGGCGACGGGCCCCGACCTCGATCTCGACGACCAGATCATCGACAAGGACTTCGCCCGCAAGGCCCTGGGCGATTGGTTCAGGGACTGGGGCAACGTCCGGCAGATGCACTCCACGAACCTGCCTCCGGCTGGCAAGGCGATCAGCCTCACCGAGACCCCGGACGGCTTCGACGTGGAGACCAAGGTGGTCGATGCCAACAGCAAGGCGCTGGTGAAGGCGGGAGTCTACCAGGCGTACAGCATCGGCATCAGCAAGCCGCGCATCGTGGGAGACCGCACGGCCAAGGCCGGGCGGGTCGTGGACGGCATCGTGAGTGAGCTGAGCCTTGTGGACTTCCCGGCCAACCCAACCTGCCGTCTGACGCTCGCCAAGCGGGCTGAGACCGGCGAGATCGAGGACCAGGCCCCCGAGTTCACCGAGACGGCGATGGCCAAGATGCTGGAGGCGACGGTGCAGAAGTCGGTGGACGAGTCCGAGGGCAAGTGCGGGCTGTGCGGTGGCGACGGCAAGATTCGCGGGGGCCATGTGAAGTGCCCGGACTGCGGGGGCAGTGGCAAGCTCTCCGACGTATCGGACGAGGACAAGGCGGCTCAGCGGCGCAGGGGTGAGCTGAAGGTCGCGGAGCCCGACGCTGCCAAGCGCAACTTCGACCCGAGCGTGGGCGGCGGCGTGGATCGGGACAAGATCCCCGCTGAGGACTTCGCCGGCAAGGACCGCTCCTTCCCCATCGTGACGCCTGGCGACGTGAGCGACGCGGCATCGAGCATCGGCCGAGCGGGGTCCGACAACTACTCCTCGGATCAGCTCAAGGCCAACATCATCCGCATCGCTCGGCGCAAGGGGAAGGCGTTCGTGGACGAGCTGCCCGAGGCGTGGAAGAAGGAAGCCATCGCCAAGGAAGCCAGCCCGATCATCCGACAACTTCACGACGCGGTCTGTGGTGCCTATCCGCTAGAGGCGGTCAAGGCTGCCCACCCGGAGATCGCCAAGAACGGGTTGGCTGCCGCGTTCGGCCCCATGACCCAGCAGCTGGTCTACCGCCTCCTCGCCAACGAGACCGAGGAGGACGGCGGCGACGGGCACAACGCCTGGTCGGTGCAGAAGCTCGCGTCCGCTTACGCCATGCTCTACGAGTTCCTGCAGACCGAGGGGCGGTTCTCGGTCAACGGAGTGGACTGGCACGCCGATCCGGAGAACGTGCTGCGCTCGGCGCGGGCCGATCTCGAGAAGGCGGTCATCAGCCAGAACCCAGACCTCCCGGTGCTGACCCCGACGAACATGACGCCGGGCAAGTGGAAGCGGCCATACATCAGGGCTGGCCACGCTGTTGACTACGCTCGTCCTGGCCAGCATCCGCGCATCCCGCCGGCGGACCATGTGCCGTCGGCCTCGGACTTCGACCGGGGGCTGATCGTGGCCGGCCATGAGTCGGACTCGCCCCAGAACACCGGCGGGGCCATCCGACCCGTCGTCACCCATGCCGCCGAGCCGGATCTGACCAAGGCCAACCGCACCTTCTACACGAACGACGCCAAGGGGAAGGCGCAGGCGGTGATGCAGGCGATGCACGACCACATCGCGGACGTGTACCCGGAGATCTGCCCTATGGCCCCAGGCACGAACGAGGACTACGACCATCCCGGACAGCTGCCCAAGGTGAACGAGGTTCCCAACAAGGCAGAGTCGGTGCCGGCTGCCGTGCAGCCGAGCGTCGAGCCCGTGCCCGACCTGGCAGCCGTCGGAGAGCCGGACCTGGTCAAGGTGGTGACCGCTTCCGTCCAGAAGGCCGTGGACGCGGTGCGCGCCGAGATGCAGGCCGAGATCGACACCCTGCGCAAGCAGGTCAAGGACTTGGAATCTTCGCCAGACCCGAACGCGCCCGTGACCAACGTCCCGGGCGGGCAGTTCCGCTTGACCGTGGCGGGTGAGGAGCCGGTGGATCCGGCCAAGCTCGACAAGATCAACCGACTGCGGGCATGGCAGGAGTCGGGCGACCCGTCGCTGAGACTGGCCGCGGAGCAGATGCTGGCGAAGCTGATCTAGCTTCCCAGCCACAGAGGAGGAACTTACTGGCCGCCATACTCGATCAGCAGGCAGCCATCGCGGGACAGGCCCGGTCGGAAGCCGTGACTGAGGTTCACGCCTCGGCCGCTCTGACCAAGGCGTTCAGCAAGCCCAACCTGGTGAAGGGCGTCGGGTACGCCATCCCAGGCGGGGAGAACAAGCCTGTCACCGACCACAACGAGATCTTCGACCGGCTCGGTCGGGCGAAGGACGCGATGATTCGAAGCACCACGGAGGCCGTGCACCGGCCAGCCGAGGTGCTAAAGTCCTTCAACCCCGACTTCTTGGGCCGGTACGGAGCGTTCCTGCAGGCCGGGCCCAACATGCCCGGCGTCGGGGCGCTCATGGGACAGCTGAACGAGATCGTCACCGATCTCAACAGCACCCTCGGCAAGAACTTCAGCCTGACCTCGCCCCTGGCGAGCGGCCTTGTGCCGTTCAACCTCGTGGCCCCGTCACGGCTGATCTACCCGATGGACACGCCGCTTCGCAACAAGCTGCCTCGGACCCAGGGTCAGGGCACCTCGCTGCGGGCCAAGCTGTTCACCGGGATCATGGGCACGCAGACCGGCGGATCGGCTGGCAACCCGGCCTCGATCTTCATCCCGGAGTTCCCCTCCGGGCAGAGCCTGTCGAACTGGCCGCTGCAGCTTCCTCCGTCCGGCACCCAGGCCGCCGACGACCTGAACCTGAGCTACAAGTTCCAGGGCCTCTCTGAGGCTCTGAGCTGGCTGGCTCAGTTCGGGGGCCAGGGCTTCGAGGACATCTCGGGGCTGGCCAACCTGATCCTGCTCCAGGAGATGATGCTGGGCGAGGAGTACGCGATCCTCGCTGGCACCGCCTTCAACCTCACCGCGCCGGTCGCGCCGACCGTCACCGCCCGCGCGGCGGGCACCGGGGAGGTGGCCCTGAGCGGGGTCACAACCGATATCTACGTCCGGGTCACCTACGTCAACTACACCGGGGAGACCGTCTCGGCTGTCGCAAGCGCGGCCATCGCGGCGGGTCAAGTGGCGGACGTGACCATCAACAACCCCGACGACGCGATGTTGGGCTGGAACATCTACGTCGGCACAGGCGCTTCGGACCCCGGTGTGGCCGGATCTCACCTGATGGTGGGGCAGACCACGCAGGCTGGAGTGCAGAGCTTCGGGAATCAGCAGAGCCAGTCGGTGGGTGGCATCCGCTTCACCCTCCAGGGCGCGCTGCCGACGACCGGGGCCACTCCCCCAACCACCGACACCGGAACCGGCCAGGCCAACAGCTACGAGGGCATCCTGTCGGTGATCTCGGGCCACGCGGCCAACCACTCGGTCTACCCAAGCGGCTTCCAAGGGGCCTACGTCAACCGCAGCGTCGGCGCGACCCTCAGCCTCTCGGTTATCAACACTGCTCTCCAGCAGCTGTTCGATGGTCCTGGGGCCTTCCGGGCCAACCCGGCCGAGCTGGTGGCAGAAGGCTCCGACGTGGGCCGGCTGTCGGACGACATTGTCCAGAACGGCGGGCAGACCAACTACCTCTTGGCGATCAACCAGGGCGAGGTTGCGAACGTGACCGGCGGCGCGGCTGTCAGCCAGGTGGTCAACCCCGTCACCAGGGATATCGTCAAGATCCTCGTTCACCTCTGGCTGCTCCAGGGAACCGCGTTCCTGATGAGCTACACCCTCCCCGCCGCATGGACGAACGTGGCGAACGTCTGGGAGATCAACAACGTCCAGGACTACCTCTCGGTGTCGTGGCCGGTGATCGACCCCACCTTCCGCTACTCGCTGTTCCTCTACGGCACCGCCGTCTGCTACGCTCCCCAGCTCAACGGAGTCCTGGGTGGCCTGCAGCGGAGCGCGACGACCCCCTACTCTTGACAGAGGTGCGGAGCGGGGCGGGGCTGCAAAGCCCCGCCCCCAAGACCGCAGGAGGCTGAATGGACACGTTCTCGGTGCCGACCGGTTGTGAGGGCGTCACGGTGCAGGGCAAGACCTACCGCGCCTCCAGCACAGGGCGGATCACCGTGGACAACCCGGCTCATGCAAGGCTCGTCGCCAGCAATGGCCGGCGCTACATCGACCGCCCCATCGAGGGCTTCCACGGGGCTGAGGGCAAGGTCTGCGCCTGCGGCTTCGCTGCCTTCAACTGGCAGGCCACTTGCCCGCGCTGCGGGCGGGAACTGAGGGAGAACTAGACCATGCTCAAGGCGGCCAAGACGATCCACGGGCTGCACGTGGGCGACCATCACCACCAGCGTGTGGACGACAAGAACGGCGACTGGATCCTCGACTGCCCACCTTGCGAGAAGATGCTGGCCGAGAGCCACGACCCGCTATGGGGCCGTGCGACCGATCCGGCACCCCAGACCGTCGATGAGATCCGGGCGCAGGAGGCTCGGGAGAAGGCGGCCAACCTGGACATCCTGAAGGGACTGGCCGCCATGCCCCAGATGGCCGAGACCCTGCAGGCGCTCGCCGCCAGCGTCAAGCAGGACAAGCCGGCTGGGCCACACCGAGCCAGCGGTTCGGGCGCTCGACGCACGAGGTAGCTTTACTGGGGCGACCGCGCTTCATGTGCCAGTGCTGCGCACGGAGCGGTGCCCGAGTCGTCGCCACCTGCTCGCTGTGCGGGGGCAACGTCTGCCGCCGCCATGCGATCCCCAAGGACGGGAAGTACATCTGCGCCCGCTGTGACCGACGGCTGGTCAAGAAGTCGATGGCGGCGCTGAGATGAGCGCGGCCACTCCCTACCTCACGGTGCCGGAGTTGCTGTCAGCGCCGACGGGCATCTCCTGGAACACGATCCCGAGCCGGGCCAGCTCGGTCGCGGCCCAGCAGGCCGAGCAGACCAACATCTGCTGGCGGGCCACGCACATGATCGACGAGTACTGCAACCAGCCGCTCCGAGCCACGCTGGACACCGAGACGCTGACCGGGCCGGACGCTCGGCTGACCGTCCAGAACAACGGGGTGGCCCAGTTCGTCACCGAGCGGTGGCCGATCCTGGCGGTGGTCTCCGGCAAATGCTCGCCAGCTGCGGCTTTCCCTCCTGTCTGGGTGCCGATGACCCCAGACAACTTCATCATCCACAGCCCGGCGGTCGGGCTCGCGGGGTCGTCGGCCTTCGGTGCGGCTGGTGGTGGGGCCAGTCGCATCGAGGTCTCGCCAGGCTTCGTGAGCTGGTTCGCTGGCCGGAACGGCTACCGGCTGGAGATCACCTACATCAACGGCTGGCCGCACACCGGCCTTACCGCCGCTGTCCTGGCTGGCGCTCAGACCATCGAGGTTGACGACTGCACGGGCTGGGGCACCGGCAGCGGGGTGCTGGGCACCTTCCGGGACGGGGTGAACACCGAGACGGTCCTGGCGACCGCGACCTCGGTCACGTCGGGTCCCGGCACCGTCACCCTGGCCACGCCCCTCCAGTATCCGCACGCGGTCGGGATCGCCTTCACGGCCATGCCGTGGTCGATCCAGCAGGCGGCCATCCTGTACGCGACCGGCCTGGCCCTGCTGAGAGGCGCGACCGCGCTGACCGCTCAGTCGTCGCCGGGCAGCATGACCTCTGGGGGCAAGGGCACCGACGACCTCTATAGCGAGGCCGAGGTGCTGCTCGATCCCTACCGGAGGGTCTTCTGATGTCAAGACGGGCCAAGGCTCGGCACACCGCCCGCCGGCACATCCACACCGCCCGCCGGAAGGCCAAGTCCCGCACCTCGGTCAAGGCCAGCCACCTGAAGCTGGGCTCGAACGCTACCGGCGTGAACATGCCGAAGTCGCTGATATGAGCGTCACGGCGGTCCAGAGCTACGTCCAGAAGCTGCTGAACAACCTCACGGTCCCGGCCTACAGCGAGACGCCCGTGGTGGCCTACATCGCCCCGCCGATCCCTGGCGATGCGGGGGTGCCGTCGGTCTTCATCTGGGGCGGCACATGGACTGAGCGGAGGCAGACGGCTCCGAGAGGCAAGGGCTTCAAGGAGGTGGTCTACAACCTCGACCTCTGGGTCATCGTCGTGCAGAGCAACGAGCGGCCCGACTCGGACACCGCCTTCCCGAGCCTGATCGAAGCCCTGATGAACGTGCTGCGCCAGACGCCGATGCCGACCTTCATCACCGATCCGGTGACGAACGTCCAGTCTCAGGTGCTGTCGGTCGGTGAGAGCTTCGAGGTTGACTACTCGCCGGTCCACACCGTGGCGGATCAGGTGGACGTGCAATACACCGCCTGGATCAAGGCCACGATCAAGGAGGCGTTCCAGGGATGAGCGGCGGCCTGGCCTGGCACATCGAATGGCGGGAGGGCAAACGACCTGACCCGATGGCTGTCAAGCGGGCGCTGGTCCGCTGGGCCGACGTGGTGGGGCCGATGATGCGGGAGCTTGCCCGCGCCGAGGCTCCGGTCGGGTCGGGCCCAGGGGCCGGAAGGTTGCGCCAGCAGCTGCGCTACGAGCGCCGGACGACGGGGGCCGAGGTCCAGGTCAAGGTGGTCGGCGGCGCTCCCTACACGGGCTTCGTCATCCACGGCACCAGCCCGCACGTCATCGTGCCCCGCAACGCGATGGCGCTCCGGTTCCAGAGCCACGGCCAGACGGTCTTCGCCACTCTCGTCCACCACCCGGGGACCAAGCCCAACCCGTTCGGACAGCGGGCGCTCAGGCGTGGCATGATAGCGGCGCAACGCACGTTGGCCGCCACTCTGAAGGAGAGCCTGGAGCTGTGAAGAAGGTGCGGGTCAAGTACCTGGGGCTTCACGCTATCTCGGTCGTGGGCATCGGCAAGGTCGAGCCCGGCGACTCGGTTCAGGTGTCGGAGGAGATGGCCGAGCGGCTGGTCACTCGGGCCGACTTCAGCATCAGCACGCCGCCCAAGGGCGGCAAGGAGGTTAGTGGCATTCCCGACGATAACTGAGAAGTACGGTTCACTCTCGGCCGTAGGGCTGGCCAAGGAGCTGACCTTCGGGACTCCGGTGGCCGCCACCGACTTCCTCCCGATGAGCGGCTGCACCATCGAGGCGGATCCTGGGCTGTTCTACCCGCCGGTCATGCAGGGCCAGCGGGACCTCAACATCTACCCGCTGTACGGGCAGCAGAAGAACCTCGGAGCCATCGACGGTCCGCTGTTCCCCACGAACGGCATCCCCCTGCTGGTCTACGCGCTCGGGACCGACGTGGTGACCGGCACGTCGCCCTACACCCACACGATCACCCAGGCCAACCAGCTCTCTTCGCTGACGGTTGAGAAGAACCTGGGCAACTTCCAGTCGGAGCAGTGGGCCGGCTGCCGGGTGAACAAGTACACGCTCAAGTGCGCGAACAGCGACAGCCCGGTTGAGATCACGGCGGACGTGATCGCCCAGAGCGTCGCGGTGCTGGCCACCCCGACCCCGATCAGCACCATCAACGAGCTGCCCTTCGTCTTCGCTGAGATGACCCTGACCATCATGGGCCAGGTCGCGGCGCAGGCGACGAACCTCCAGCTCGACATTGAGAATGGCCTGAAGCCCACCTACACCTTCGCTCAGAGCCACGACCCGAGCTTCATCACGCCCGTGACCCGCAAGATCAGCGGCACCTTCGACGTGGTCTTCGACTCGCTGAACGACGTCAACTGGGGCTTCTTCTCCAAGATGCTGGCCCAGACCCAGGGCTCACTCGTCATCCTGCTGGCGCACCCGTCGTCCGGCGGGTCGGTGCAGATCACCCTGCCGGTCATCAACATCGAGAAGTACGCCGACGACGTGAAGATGGAGGATGTCATCATCTCGTCGGTCACGTTCGAGGCGGCGCTGGATCAGGCCACGGGCGCGACCATCTCGACGGTCGTCACCAACAGCCAGGCCACGGCTTACTGAGGAGGGCGCATGGGAGGGTTCCTGAGCCTCTATGGAGGCACCGAGCGGGTCGAGGTGGCCCGCGATGGCGAGAAGGTCTATTGGGTTGAGATCCGCAAGTCGCTGAGCCAGATGGCCTTCAGCCAGGTGCAGCGTGCGCTGGTCAAGCCGACCCTGATCGACGACACCGTGAGCGGCGAGACCCACACGGGTGCCTATCAGATCGAGTGGGTGGCTCAGTCCGTGACCGACTGGAACCTGACCGACGAGAACGACCAGCCCCTGCCCCTAGGGGGCGACAAGACCGACCCGGTAGCGGTCTCGCGCAAGTCGGTAGCCAGCCTGCCCGCTGCCGTGGTGGTCTACCTCTACAAGAAGTGCCACGCGCTGCATGACGCCTCGACCGAGGAGGTGTCGAACGCCTCCTTTCGTGACGGCGGCGATGGGCGCGATCAGGACCGGGAGCGACCCGCCCCCGCTGCTGAGCCAGTTCTGGACGGACAAGGCGTGGTGGCAGCAGCTTGGGCTGACCGCCCGTGACCGGGAGCTAATGCCGCTTGCGGAGGTCATCGCCTACCAGCGATTCATGGAGCTGACTGCTCGGCAGGAGCGAGCCGAGATCAGACGCCTCCAGAAAGGGCGGTGAGCCGTGGCGGACGCCACAGAGGTACTCGTCCTCAGAGCGGTTGACGAGGCCAGCGAGTCCCTGGCTGCGGTCGATACTCAGCTCGAAGAAACGGGGCTGAAGGCCAAGGAGACGAACGACGAGCTGGCCAAGACCGAGGGTGGCTCCAGCAAGGCCAGCAGCGGGTTCTCCAAGCTGGGAGTCGCGGGCCTGGCTGCGGCTGCCGGCGTGGCCATCGTCGGGGCCGTGGCCATCAAGTCGGCCATCAACTACCAGCAGTCGGTTGCCACCATCGCCAAGGAGTCGGGCACCTCGATGAAGGCTGCCCAGGACGTGGCGAACGCCTTCCTGGGCATGGGCGGCCAGGTCGAGGCCAGCGCATCAGAGCTGGCTGGGGCTTACGGCCCGGTCTCGGGCGAGCTGAAGACCCTCTACGGCCATGCACTCAACGCGGGGCAGGCGGCTGGGTACATGAAGGTGGCCGACGACCTTGCCACGGCCTCGGGCGAGAGCCTGGGCACCACTACCAAGGCTCTGACCGACATCATGCTGAGCTACCACCTCAGCCTCGGACAGGCTGGTCAGGCGAGCAGCGACCTGTTCAACATCTCGCGGGGTCTGGGCGTGCCGATCTCAAGTCTGGGCCGGAGCCTGGAGCGCATCGTGCCCATCGCTCGAGCAGCCGGAATGTCGATGGGCCAGACCGGGGGCCTGATGCTCGATCTGGCCAAAGCTGGCGCTTCGGGCCGGATCGGGATGCGCTATGCCTCTCAGGCGCTCTCCCAGCTTGTCACGCCGAGCACCGCGGCCTCCAAGGTGCTGACGGAGCTGGGCGTCAAGCTGACGAACGCCAGCGGTCAGTTCGTGGGGCTGCCGAGTGCCATCTCGCAACTGAAGACAGCCTTCGCAACTCTCACTCCAGCCGAGCGCGGCGCGGCTGAGACCAGTCTGTTCGGAGCCAGGGCTGCAGCTGTGATGGGCACCGTCATTCAGGCTGGCGTCGGCCCCTTGCAGCAGGCCACGGCTGAGGCCGAGAAGCACGGGTCGGCAGCGCAGGCCGCCGCCGTCCAGGACTCGACGTGGAAGGGCCAGATGACCATGCTGAAGTCCTCGGTGGACGACATGATGATCTCGCTCGGTCAGGGGCTCCTGCCGGCGGTGCTGGCCATCATGCACCCGATCACCACCGTCATCTCGAAGGTGGCCCAGTTCGGGGCCAAGAACAAGGAGGTGATGATCGGCATCCTCGCGGCGGTCGGCATCCTGGGTGCCTTCGTGGGCGGCATGTTCCTGGTCCGCACCGTGATGAACTCGGCCAAAACAGCCAGCGAAGCCTTTAGCGCCGTCCAGAAGGCGCTGGGCCCGATCATGCGGGCCGTCACGGGGGCGCAGGACATTCAGGCCGTCTCCACGGAGGGGCTGACCGCCGCGAAGGAAGCTGGAGCTGCGGCCTCCGAGGGCTTGGCTGTGGCCCAAGAGGGCCAGACGGCGGCGACCGGCGAGGCGGCCATCGCTCAGGACGGGCTCAACATCGCCATGCTTGCCAACCCCGTCGTCCTGGTCGTCGCTGGCATCGCTCTGCTGATCGCCGGCATCGTGCTGCTCATCACCCACTTCAAGCAGGTCACGGCAATTGCCCGGACGGTCTGGAAGGACGTGTCTGGCTTCTTCGTCAACCTCTGGCACGACATTGTGGGGGCGGTCGGCCAGGCGATCAACTGGGTGGTGACCCACTTCGCGGACGTGGCCAATGCGGTCAACACTGTGCTGACCGACGTGGACGACTTCTTCCGCAACACCTGGAACACGATCATCGGCGGCGTGGCTACCTTCATCGGTGACGTGGTGAACTGGTTCAAGAGGCTGCCCGGTGAGATCGTCGGAGCCATCGGCTCGATTCCCGGCGACATTGGCGGCGTCCTGTCGAAGATCCCAGGGATCGGCGGGCTGATCGGCGGCGTCGGCGGTCTCCTGAGCCACCTTGCCGAAGGCGGGGTGGTGGACAGACCGACGCTGGCGCTCATCGGTGAGGCGGGCCGCGAGTTCGTGATCCCCGAGACCGTGCTGAAGCAGGCCAGCCCGGCTCCCGGCAGGTTGCCCAGCCTCAGCGTGCCCACGGGCGGCGGTGTGGCGGCTGGCGGCGGCGGTGCGAGCATCGTCTTCGACTTCAGCAACGCCCAGATCATGAGCGACAACGACATCAACCTCCTGGCCCAGAAGGTCGGCTCAGCTCTCACCACGCTGCTGCCGAGCCAGGGCATCCAGATCAAGCGATAGTGGCCAGCCCTCCTCAGTATCAAGTGCTCCTGACGCCGCCTGGCGGGGCTCAGCAGGACGTGACCGCCCACTTCGACCAGGACCAGTGGACCGTCACGGAGACCTTCGGGCGGACGGGGACCCAGGGCAAGTTCTACCTCCAGGACGAGATCGAGAACGGCGGCTCGCCCAGTCTCTACATCCCGCCCATGAGCCTGTTGGAGATCAACGACCTGGCGGCGGGCAACGTCTTCGCCGGGGTGATCGTCAAGCCGCGCTGGTGGTACCGGGGCCCGACCCTCATCACTTGGGACTGCAACGCCACGGACTACAGCCTCTATGCGATGAACGCCATCGTCCACGGCGACTTCCTGGGCTGGACCGGAGACGAGATCGTGATCTGGCTGACCCAGCAAGCCAACTGTGGGATCAAGGCCGCCCCGGTCAGCAAGGGCGGCTTCGTCGCGCCGGGGCCACAGCTCCAGTTCATCCGCATCAACTATGCCCAGCTCACCAGCGCGTGGAACACGGTCAGCAAGCAGGCCAGCCTGGGAGCGAGCTACGGCTGGTTCATCGACGACCAGATGAACCTGCATTGGTACAGCCAGGAGCAGGCGGTGGCCAGCGGGGTCTCGCTGACGGACATGGCGACCGCCCCCGGCACCCTGACGACGGGCAACATCCGTGTGGACTCCCAGCTGGCCTACTACTGGGATGGCTCGAACCTGCGGACCCGCTGCCTGGTGCGGGGCGCGACGATGAATCACACGCCTGGCACGCCAGCCAAGAGTCCGCCGACCGAGGCGTGGGAGGGCAACGGGCACACGGCCACCTTCAACCTCTCCTACTCGATCACCTCTACGTCGATCTCGATCATCCTGCTGGAGAACGGGGTGGCCAAGACCGTCGGAGTGGCCGGCGAGAGCAGCGGAGCCTACCTGCTGGCTCAGTCGCCGGTCTCGGGCAGCTTCTATCTCCAGCGGGTCGCCGGCCCCCTGCCAGACGGGGCCGTGCTGCAGGCTTGGTATCCCTACCAGGCCGCGATCACGGCTCAGGCTGACTCCCCATTTGCCCAGAGCCAGTACGCCGGTCCGAACGGCGGGGTCTTCACCATGTACGTGGCCGACACCGCACTGACGACGGCCTCCGCCGCCTTTGGACGTGGCGTGCGGGAACTGCAGGAATACTCGCTGGTGCAGGAGATGCTGGAGTGCGCCATCACCGAGGACTTCCCCGGAGTGATCCACGCGGGTGACGTGCTGACGGTCTCGCTGAGCCGGGTGCCCAACTCGGTCGCCGGTGGCGCGCTGGGCTTCACAGCCCCCTTCATCGTCACGAACGTCCAGCTCACCGGGCAGCAGGGGGGCTACCGGCGGTATCTTCTGCAGATGGTGCGAATCGGATGAGCCAAGTGCCGTTCTCCCGCTCGACCCAGCGGGCCTACACCTTCGCTGACTTCGCCCAGACCATCAACGACCAGCTCGGCGCGATGATGCCCGGCCAGGTCGGGGAGGTGCTGCAGGTCATGGCCCCAGTCCAGGAGACGACGGGAGTGACCGACACCGTGACGCTCAACGGGGCGCTGGCGGTCGGCACCACCTGGAGCACGGCGACCTGGGGGGAGGCGTCGTGGTCGGCCTAATCGGGATGAAGGGGCGGCTGCAGCTCTCGATCTTGCACGGGCGCGAGGTGGTGGATCAGCGCGAGTCGCCCAACATCATGTGTACGGCGGGGCTCAACACCCTGGCCCAGGTCATCACCTGGACGGGGATCGTAGATCAGAACGCGGCGATGGGCAGTCCGTTCAGCTACACCGATCTGACCCCGCTCTACGGGGCGCTGGGCACCGGCACGACGGCCCCGGCTGAGACGGACACCCAACTGACGACCGAGGTGACCCGCGCTGTCGTCGCTCTCGCTGCGGTTGTGGCGTCGCCGCCGGAGTTCGTCTGGCAGTTCTTCTTCCCGGTCTCAACCGGCCAGCAGACGTGGAGCGAGGCCGGTGTCTTCCTGCAGGCCAGTTCGGCGGTCAACTCCGGGGCCTTGCTTGACCATGCCCTCTTCTCGCCCGCCATCGTGCAGCCTGCCGGCGACGGAGCCCTGCTGCAGGCGGTCTTCGAGCTGGTGAACGGCTGATGACGATGCAGGCCGCGTTCGCGGGCTCAGCCCTCTCAGCCGGGTTCATCAATCAGTTCCTGGAGACCCAGCCAGCCGAGTTCGCCTATGACAGCTACGGGCGGATCGTGGGGATCCTGGCGGGGACCAGCGGCAACCTTCTCAGCCTAGCGGACACGGCCTTCCTGCCGGGGATCGGGGACTGGGCCGACGGGACCAACTGCACCGTCAGCCTGGGCACCTATCAGACGATCCCGGTCCTCTGGTCGGTGAACGCCCTCATCATGACCTCGCAAGCCGCCGGGCTCATGAGCGCCGGCACGGCGGGCGGCACGGCGGGGGTGCCGGTGACGGCCGGGCCGACCTACACCGGACTGGCCTGGATCGAGCCCGCCTCGACGACCGAGACCTGCTACGCCCAGCTCAACTTCTTCAACTCGTCAGGAGTCAACGTGGGCACGGTCAACGGCACCCCGGTTGCTGAGTCGGGCTGGACCCAGCTCAGCTCGACGGCAGTGGCTCCGACGGGTGCGGCCTACGCAAGTCTGGTCGTGGTGGTCGAGAACACCGCTGCCGCCGGAGAGGCGCATCACGTCGGCTTAGCGTGTCTGTCCCCCGGTACCGACCTGACGCCCATCGACGGACAGGCGCTGCTCAGCTTCATCTACCACACGAACGGTCAGATCCAGGAAGCCCTCTTCATGTGCGGCGGGGCCCAGGCGTTCTCCGCTAGAGCCTTCACATTCAACGCCGCCGGGCAGCTCACGGGGATGGCCTGATGACGGTCGCCTATCACCGAGTCGAGAACGGGCAGGCGACCAGTCCGGACGACCTGAATCAGCTTCTGAACCTGCACTCGTGCGAGGTCGGCTACCTTCCCGCTGCATGGTCCGCCGTCTGCGCCGTCGAGGACTCCTACGGTGGCTGGTACGTGCCCAGCACCCAGGTGCTCGGCTCGACACCCGTGAGCATCGCCGGTCCAGCTGCGGGAAGCGGCGGCCTCACGATTGGCGCCCTTGCCGTGCCGCTCCAGCCGGCCGGCACCCGCGCAGCGGACGTGACTGTCTCCATCGTGGACACCACGGCCTCGACGACGCTGTTCTCCTGCGTGATTCCGGGCGAGGTCATCCAGGCCGGTCTCAGTTCGGCCCGCTTCAGCGCCCTGCTCGCCTCAAGTCCGGCCGTCACCCCAAATACCCAGCTCCCGAGCGCGCTAGCCAACACAAACACCATGAACTACGCGCTGGGGCCGAACGGGTGGGTCGTCCTGGCCGGCGGTGAGAGCGTAACGTCGGCCTACGAGAGTGGCGTCTACCTCGCCCAGTTGCAAGCCGGGCCTACTCTCGGCCCCTGGCAGACGGGCACCGCGCTGCCCCAGGCCATTGTCGGACCAGCTCAGTGCCAGTCCTCGCTGATCTACGACTCGGGCTACCTCGTGCTGTTCGGGGGCTACGTCTCGGGCGGCTACACGACCAATTGTTGGGTCGCATCTCTCTCCCCGAGCGGACAGATGGGGGCATGGCAGTCGGGTCCGTCGGTGCCGCTGCCTGGAGGTCAGCAGATCCCGCTGATGGCCGCCAGCGACGGCAACGGACACATCTGGCTCGCCCCTACGGCGGACACCTACTACGAGCCCAGCACCCTCTACACAGCCACTCTCACCAACGGCGTCGTGAGCGGCTATGGCGTTATCCCGATACCCGGCGAGCTGCCCTCGCCAGCCGCCATGTACGTCGTTCAGGGGCGGCTCGTCGTACTGTTCCTGATTGGCAGCCAGACCTCCACCTACGCTATGTCGGCACCCATCGCTGCGGACGGCTCGCTGGGGCCTTGGTCTCCCGTCGTGCCCTTCCTCAACAATCCCTTCAGCAGCACCGACGGGAGCAACATCGTGAGCTTCTACTGGGGCGGCCAAGCTCCGGCCTTGTTCACCACCACCTCAGACCCGGCAGGCAACCTGGGCCAGATCGTTCAGACCGGTCCTGCGGCCAGCTCAGGCGGGTTCCCGCCCAACATCGACGCGCTGTTCTCGTACGCCCTCAACGAGGACACGACACTGACCTACACCTTCTTCGGTGGCATGGGCACCATCGCGCCAGGGCAGGGCGTCTACCAGCTGACCCGCTGGCAGATCATCCCAGTACCGGCTATCAACGTCGCCGTCCCGGCTAATCACGCCTGGGAGGTGCAGATCAGCGTCCAGGGAGCCACAGACGGCGCGCTGAGCGAGACCACGGAGCCGGGCGTGTTCTTCTGGGAATCGGGGCCGGTGACGCCTCCTCCGTTCCCCTCGATGGTGCTGAGCATGGACAGCCTGGCGGCCTGGGACGTGATCGACTCCCACGCCCTCAACGGCTCGGTGCTCTCGGTCGTGGAGGACGTAGGGGGGCTGGCCAGCGCGGTCCAGTGTTCCTACGGTGCTTCGACGGGGCGGTTGTTGGCCATCGGCCCTCCCGCCTCGACGCCCTTGCTAGTATCGGGAGCGTAATGCCGAGCCCGCTTGAGCTTCTGAACCTCACCCAGATCCAGCAGGTGCTCAACCGGCCAGCCTTCCGAGCCCATCAGGTGGCCGCGCAGACGCCTCCGGCCGCCACCTATACGCTGGTCGCCTTCGACACCGTGGACGTGGACAACGCCAGTGGGTTCAATGCGGCGACCCACGAGTACACCGTCCCCCTTTCGGGGCTCTACAGCTTCGAGTCCTTCATCGCCTTCACGGGCAGCTCGGTCTTCCACTCAGTCCTTACCCTCTACGTCAACGGCGCTGAAGCGTGTCGGATGAGCGACGAGCAGACGCAGTTCGGCATCGCTGGCTCGGCCATCCTGCAGCTTGCTGCTGGTGCCGTGCTGGGGATCTACGTCTACCTGTACGTCTCCTCGGCCCTCGACACCGGGTCGGCGCTCTGCTGGTGGGGCGGCCACATGGTCAGCCAGGCATGAGGCTCCGCACTTAGCGCACGTCAAGACTCACCAAGCCATCGCAGCCCTGGTGTATGACGCGCTCCCCAGGGCTGCCCAGGACTTCCTGCGCCTCTCCGAAGTAGAGCTGGACTGGATGGCCAGAGTTCCCGACGAGATCGCCGGAGACAACATCGCCGTCTTCGGCGGCTGCTCCGAGGTTGAGGCGTTCGCGCACAGCTACAAGCTGGAGCGCGAGCCGGACGGCTCCTTCCGGCACCTGACCGGCTCGGCCCCGACGGTGATCTCCCAGGCCCCGAGGCTGTGCCGGGACGCGGTGAGGGAGGGTCAGTTCGACGAAGCGCGCCGGCACATGGCGATGGCCTTCTCCCACTACGCCGTGGACTCATGCACCATCTGGCACCTCTCGCGTGAGCTGACCTCGGAGGAGCATCGGACCGGCGAGGCGACGACGGCCAAGAATCTCCGGCTGCTGACCCATCCGGGCCCGCTCCCTATGCCCGACCCGAAGTCGCTCTACCGCTCCGCGATCAAGGTGTGCGAGGACACTGTGACCCAGCAGCTCGACCGGGTGAAGCAGGCTCAGGCCGACGGGAGCTATGCCAAGGCGCAGGACCTCATGGCTGAGCAACTGAACCGCTGCGCGAGTTGGGGGCTGGCTGTCGCGCTCTACACCTGGCACTTCGTGGAGCGGGCATGATCGCGCAGCTGATCCTGATCTGCCTGAGCATGGCCGCCAAGGACACCCTCTACTCGGCCAGCACCTTCTTCATCGCCCAGAGCAAGCCTCTGCTGGCATCCTGCTTCGACGTGGGCGGTGACACCGCCCTGGTGATCTCGGTCGGGGTCACGTCGCTGGTGACCGTCCAGCACGGCTTCAGCGGGGAGACCGTCGCTGCTTTCGCGGCGATGGCCGTCGGGAGCTTCGCCGGGACGTTCGCTGGGGTACGCTTGGCGGCGTGGCTGGGGCACAAGGCGGGCCAACCGACCCACTCCATCTATCGGTGAACTTGGAGGATCCCGCACCTATGGCTGAAGCGCCGCCTCCCGACTGGGGTCGAGGCCGAGGAGACACGAATGGTCTCCTCCGGGAGTTGGTCGGTGCCTTGCGAGAGGACATCAAGCACCTGCGGGAGGACCTGGGCCGCGAGATCGCTGACCTTCGTGCCCAGATCCGCCACCTCACCGACAACGAGAAGCGGCTGGAGGCCCTGGAGAACTGGCGGCGCAATGAAGTCGACGAGATCGTAGCCACTCATCGGGCACTCCGCGACGGCGGCCATCTGGAATGGTTGGGCGCGGCCGCCCAGAGGGCAGAAGACGCGTCCCGCGAAGCGGACAAGGCCAAGCAGTCCCGCGACCGCACGGAGCATGTCTACTACATCATCGGCATCGTCGTGGCCGTAGCCGTCGTCGCTTCCTCGATCATCAGCATTCTGGCTCTGACCCATGTTCTGGGATAGGATCGTGCCCCACTCCGAGCTGGCCTTCGCCCGCTACGTGCTGGTCATCGTGGTCGCGGTCTGCTTCTCGCTCTCGCTCCTCGCTGTGGCCCTTTACGAGACCAGGGGCCCGTCGGCAGCCACCATCGCCCAGCTCAAGCGCGAGACAGCCGAGTTGAATCAGGACCACCTTGCGCTGAAGAAGGTCGTGGCGGCCCTGAAGACGCGGGATGGGGAGTCGATCTACCACCTCCAGCAGCGGGTGGACTTCCTGGATCAGGTGCTGGCGTCCGTCTGCAAGCAGGCCGGGGTCGCCTGTCCCCCGCCGTTCCCGGCCCCCAGTGCGTCGCCAAGGCCATCGGTCAGCCCTACCGCAGGTTCGGGCGCCAAGCCATCACCGACGGTCTCTCCGAGCGCCCAGGCGCGACGCACGCCGCATCCGAGACCCACACCTCATCCGCGCGCCAGTCCATCGCCTATCCTTTGCCTCGGACCGATCTGCATCTAGGGAGGATCCGCGAAGGTGAGTCAGGAAGGCATCGACGCCCTCAATCCCCCGCCCTCGGCGACCATCAAGGCCGCGGGCAAGAGCTTCGTCTGTCGCTATCTGAAAAATGCGACCCGCGCTCAGCTCGCGGCCGACCGGGCTGCCGGAATCGCCACCGTCCTGATCTTCGAGTCCTCGGGTGTGGACTTCACCGGCCTCGCCGCCCAGGGGCGCCTCGACGCGACCACCGCCAAGGCCCAATGCGCTGCGCTGGGCGTTCCGGGGCAGCCGGTCTACTTCGCCATCGACGCCGGGACGAACCTGCTCCAGGACGTGAACGACTACCTCTCAGGCTGTGTCGAGGTGCTGGGACTGCCGCTGGTGGGTGTCTACGGCTCCTACGACGTGGTGGGCGCGGCCCTGGCCGGCCGATACTGCACGTACGCCTGGCAGACCTATGCTTGGTCGGGCGGTCTGCTCGAGCCGACCTGCCACCTCTATCAGTACGACAACGGGCAGAGCATCGACGGGTACGGCGTGGACCTGGACCGCACGGTCGTCTCGGACGTAGACTTCGGGCAGATCAAGTGGGGCGCGGCTCCCCAGGAGGCAGACGTGAAGCTGGGCATCTTCGAGTACCGGGTGGTCGCCGGTCCCTACGCGGGGCAGATCGGGCAGTTCCTCAGCAACGGGATGCAGTACCGATGGATCCCCCCCGACTTCACTGCGCCCGACGGCACCAAGGTCAGCCCGCTGGCGGATATCACCGGCTCAACCGGCCCGTGGTTCAACGGCGGCGCTCCGGTCGAGACATGGGGCAACGGGCCGGTCGCGGACCTGTTCGCGTTCGGGCTACCGCTCGACCCCGAGGCGGCCGAGATGACCGGCCAGCCGTACCCTTACGCTGTCCCGGCGGTCGGCGGCTTGACCGCGGCCCAGGCCCAGCAACTCTCTGACCTCGCGGCCGCCGTGGAACGCATCGAGGCGGCGCTGAAGGGGGCCTGATCTTCATGTGGAGAGTGGAGGGGAAGGCGACGGACGTGGTGGACGTGATCCAGTGGGGTGATCTCCAGGGCGCGCCGCCCGCCCGTCTGGGTGACGACGACCCCGTGAGCGCGGCCAAGGCGGCGGCAGACATGCTCCTCGGAGACATCGCCGTCCCGCTCCCGGCCACATTCGCTCTCACCGGGGACGACACTTCCGTGACGGTCGTGATGCGGACGGTCCGGAAGGCATGACCCCACAACTCGGGGACGTGGTGCTGGTGCGCCGGGGCAACGGCCTGTTTGATGGGCTGGTGCGCTGGGCCACGGCGAGCCCCTACTTTCACGCTGCCTTGGTCGCGGACAACGGCGACCTGATCGAGGCTCGGCTGCATGGCGTGGCGAGAAGGCCGGGGAGTGAGTACGACGGCAGAGCCGACATACTCCGACCCGAGGGCACCACACAGGCCCAGCGTGAGGCCGCAGTGGCCTTCGCCCAGGCAAAGGTAGGCACGGCCTACGGCTTTGAGGATGTGATCGCGGACGCCTTGCGCCTGGGGCTACACCTGAACGTCGGCTATCGCTGGCGCACTTGGAAGCACCTCGACTGCTCGTGTCTCGTGGCGGCTGCGTACGCAAGCGTCGGCATCTGGCTCACACTGAAACCGGCTCCGTCTCCGGCCGACCTCGGATGGTCGCCGGTACTGTCTGGACCACGACCTTGGAGGGAATGAGCTTGACCGTCCACCTCGGCAAGAAGTTCAACATCTACACTCTGCTGACGGTGATCCTGGGGGCACAGGGCGCGATCATGACCGTCACCGGCAACAGCCGTCTGGTCGGCGCGGCGCTAGCCGGGCTGGGGGTGATCGTAGTCCCGCTGCACGGCTATCTCTCCGGCCTTGTGATCTCCGTGCCGGCCAGCGTCTACGCGATCGCTCTCAAGGTCTACGCGGTCCTGATCGGGCTGACGGGGGCTGCGGCCGTTATCAACCAGTGGGTTCTCAGCTACTCTCCCGGCCTAAAGGGAGAGGTCACGCTGGCGCTCAGCGTGGCCGCGCTGGTCGCCTCGATCATGGCGCAGGCGTTCCACATCTCAGCCAGCAAGAAGGCTGCTGCTGCTGCCGGGCAGTCCTGATGCCGAACTCTCCGACGCAACTGTTCCTGGGGAAGCTGCCGGCGATCCGGCCGCACCAGCTCAGCTACATCGACGCCTACTCGCTCGGACGACCTCCCCAGCCGCCGGCTGCGGTCCCTGACCCCAAGGTGGCTGATTGGGGGATGCTCGGGAACGACGTGTGCGGCAACTGCACCATCGCCGGGGCTGCCCACTTGATGATGGCAACCGAGGCAGACCTCCCGTACGTCGGAGAGCCGACCTTCAACACGGCCCAAGTCGAGCAGCAGTATTGGGAGATCACGGGCGGGGTGGACACCGGCTGCGTCGAGGCCGACGTGCTGCGGCTCTGGCGGACCAGGGGCCTGTTTGGCGGCCACAAGATCGCGGCGTTCGCTCCCGTCGAGGCCAACAACATCCTGGCCGTGCATAGGGCCATCGCCTTCTACGGCACGGCCTACATCGGGGTCCAGCTCCCGGAGTCAGCCCAGGCTCAGTTTCGGGCCGGTGAGCCGTGGACCGTCATGGACGACTCGCCAATCCTGGGCGGTCATTGCATCGTGCCTGTCTCCTACGACCCGCAGTTCATCTACTGCGTGACCTGGGGCCGGCTTGTCTCCGTGTCCTGGGCCTGGTGGGCGACCTACGTCGATGAGGTCTGGTGCGTCATCCCAGAGGCCATCGAGAAGGTTGGCCACGGGCCGACCGACCTCAACCTTGCCGAGCTGGCCGAAGACCTCGACCGGCTGGCAGCCTAAGCTCGCGCCCCCCTCCCCTCGCCCCAGCCAGCCTCACCGCTGGCTGGGGCTTTCGTTTAGAGCGGGGCTGGGATGGCAGGGGTGGGTATGGACTGTCGGCAGGGGTTGGCGCGACTTGGGTTGTCGGCGCGGATGGGTCGGGGTCGGGACGGGTAGTCGGGTGAGGCAGGTTGGGCGAGGGCCGTCTGCCGGGGCGGGTTTGGGACGGTTCGTCGGCCGGGTTCGGTACGGAATGTCACCCGGTCGGGACTGGCCTGGTATGTCAGACAGGTAGGGCATGGACCGTCAAGCGGTTGGGCCTGGCCCGTCACAGGGGCGGCACGGCCTGGATAGTCGGGCGGCATGGTAGGTGCTGGCTTTCGGCTGGGCTGGGTTCGGATTGGCATGTCGGACTGGAATGATGTGGACAGTCGCTGGGGGCGGGCCGGGAGGTTCGGGAACGTCGGCACGAAAGGGCCAAGCGAGGTTTGTCGATCCGGCTCGGGCTGAAATGGGTCGGCTTGTCGTCAGGAGAGGAGGGGTATGGACAGTCGCCCGGCCAGACCTGGCGCGGCTTGTCAGCAAGGAGTGGCGAGGGTTGTCAAGCTGGGGTAAGGCTCCAGTCCGAGAACGTTCCGCTGCCCTGGCTCCGGTCGGCCCCGAGGCCACCTTCCTCCAGATAGGCGATCAGGAGTTGCAGCTGCTCCAGCCCGAAGACCCCGCTGATGAGCGAGCGCACGTCGAACCGCAGGGTGCAGCCCTCCGTGTACTCGAACCGCTTCAGGCTGTCCCTCGGCCCCATCCGGGTCATCACGTGGATCACCCGCTCCGAGACGTGGATCGGGGTGTCGATGGGCACCAGCTTGGGGCCGACGAATACCTGCTCCGCGAGCTTCGACCGAGCGTTCTTGATGCCCAGGGGCCCGTCCTTCAGGATGTTGGCCGCCTCCTTCAGCGCCGCCTTCATCGCCCGACTCTCGTAGCAAGGCCGCCCGTCCGCATCTCGAGCGAAGGCCGACGTGTGCTGCTCGACCTCCTGGTCCGCGAGCATGGCCTGAACGGCCTGCTGTTCGGCCTTGGCCTCTGGCGGCGCGCCGTTCGCTTCCAGCCAAGCGTCCAGCAGCTTTGGGTTGGCGGGGATCCCTCCCACCAGCCGGTCCACCTTGATCCGCAGGTCGTAGTGTCGCCAGAGGTCGAAGTCCGCCATGTGCCAGTCCTCCTTATCGCTACTTCAGCCGCCCGACCAACTCTTCGAAGGACGGCTCCAGAGCCATACTCATCCGCCGGCAGATCGCTTGGTAGGAACACCTGTCGCACCCCGGCCCTGGGTTGGGCGGGTAGACGCCGGAGTGCTTGGCCGCCCGCCCCTGGGCGATCAGCTCATGCACCCGGTCACGGTCGCCCTCCGTCACCCAGCCGGGGATCACGTCGATGCGGGGCTTCGCCTGTCCCTTCCGGACGGTCACCGCGTCGATGGCCACCGGCACCGGCCAGGCGAACTCCAGCCCGTGATCCAGAGCCTCGTTCTCCAGGGCCGCCGCGTAGAAGGCCAACTGGAGCATCCAGCCCTCCAGGCGGTCGTCCACACACTCCTCGTCCTCCATCTTGGGGCTTCGACCGCTGACCTTCAGATCGGTGATTCGGCGGTCGGCGTCCACCCGGTCGATGAAACTCAGAATCTGCTCCCCACCAGACCACCAGACCACCTTCTGTTGGACCGCGACCGCCGGAGTCTCGCTGTGCAGTCCGGCGTAGGCTTCGAGACTCAGCGGCAGGCTGGCCAGTGTCCCGGCCAGATCCACGTCCTCATCCGCCGCCTCGTCCAGGATCAGCTGCCCCTCGGCCAGCAGCACGTCCTGGGCCGTGGCCAGGTCCAGGGGCACGCTGGGGTCACCGCCAGCCTGAGTCCGAGGGTAGAAGAGCATCGAGACCGCCCGGTCGAAGGCCGACCCGACCCGCATGGCTGGGCTGGCTTCGTAGGGCACTCCCAGCCGCTTGTCGATGGCCCACTTCCTCGCGCAGTGGTATTGCCCCACCGGCAGCAGCGTGGTGATCTGGCTGAACGAGAGGTGGTCTGGAATCGGCAGCAGGTCGCTCATTCTGAGTCCTTCAGTGGCATCAGGGCCGCGAACTTGATCCGGGTCTGGCACGGCCAGACCGAGCTTGTGCAGTGGGCGCAGCAGTTAGGCCCCGGCACGTACCGGTGATGAGCCAGGACCCAGCGGGCGGCGTCTTCCAGCTCCTCTATGCGGACTGCCACTCGGAACTCGGCGCAAGGCCACGGGTCGCCAAAGGCCCAGCAGCGCCCTCCCGGTCCTTCTCGATGGGCGTGCTTGATCTCGGCCAACTCCTCCGGGGTCATCGCTTGCGTCACTTCTCCTCCCCCAGCGCGCTCAGCACCGAGTCCAGCGTGTCCTGGGCTGGAAGCCCGTGGTTCGCTCCGTACTCAGCCTGCTGGAACGCCAGCTCGATCTTCGCCTTCAGCCGCTCGACCTCGGTCACAGCCACGTCGGTATCACACGGCCAAGGCGCGTAGCAATACCGGCACGCGTCGAGATAGCCAGCGTTCGAGGTGCGCACGTGCAGCGCCTTGATGTCGCTCAGCTTCTTCGGTTGTATCCAGTGGCTCATTCGCTGCCAGCCGCTCGGTCGGCCCCTCCCAGCGGCAGCCCGTCGTCCGGCACCCGTGCCGGCAGCCCTCGCATGGCCTCCAGTTCCCGCAGCACCCGCTTCAAGATCGGCTCCTGGAGGCTGGCGAGCATATCCCGCCGCAGCATCCAGCCGCCCGTGTCCTTCTGCTTCACCAGCGCCATCCCTCCGGCTCGGAGGATCGCGTTGCGGGCCTCGGCCTTGTCCTCGATCACGTGGACCGTATCGACGATGGCCTGAGCCGTCGGCCCCAGCGGAATCTCCGGCTCTGGCGGGGCTGCCTCGCTCCGAGGCACCGGCACTGGCTCACCCTCCGGCCCCAACTTGAACTCGCCAGTCGGCTCGGCGTCCCGCTCCTTCCGCTCTGCCTGTTCCAGGTAGGCGGCCATCGAGCCGTCGCGCTTCCAGTTGCAGCCCTGCTTGTTGGGCTTCCAGCCGGAACAGCGAATCCAGGTGCCGTTGCTGCCCGTCCGCTCCACCAGGGGCTTCCCGCACGCTGGGCAGGGCACCCCGCCGTTCTCCCCCGCCGCCGCGCTGACCATCGCTCCCGGCTGATCCTTCTGATCCGAGTCGTCGCCGGAGAGCTGCAGACCCATCAACAGGAAGTCCTTCATACAGTAGGTCGTCGCCTTCGCCAGCCCGGTCGCGGTCTCGGGATCGTCCGAGCCACCGACCCACGTGACGTAGGTGTAGTCGTTCCGGTTGTCGGAACTCTCCACCCGGATCTTCAGCTTCACCAGCCAAACCTTCGTGGGATTGCCCCGGCGAGTCTGCCCGCTCTCGCTCTGCCACTCCTCCACGCTGGGCCAGACGACGATGCCGTGAAGGGCAAGGGCCGCGCCAACGCTGTCGGCCACGTCGTCCCAGGCCACGAACCGATAGGTGGTGGACGACTCCCCGGTCGCCTGCCGCTGTCCGGCCTTCAGCACCGGATGCTCGATCAAGTACCGCCGCGCCGCCAACACCCGTTGGCCCAGGGTCCA
>JAKAVU010000173.1 GCA_021817185.1 bacterium | reverse complement strand
CAAAACGCCCGGAGATCGCTCTCCGGGCGTCTGCTTCGCGAAAGTCGCGAGCGTTTCTGCGATTATTCGCAAGACCCTCAGGTCGAGGGTTTTACGACTTTTCCACGAGCCCTTGAAGTGCGGGATTCCTGAGAGGCTTCGAAGCGTCTTTACATGCCACTTCCCTGATTGTTACACGTTTTCAGCTCAGGTGGTCTGAACGCTGAGGTCAGGCCTCTTTAACCTCGATGCGCGGATGGCGCTGTCAATGTGACTTCTCGGGGATCAGTGCTCCGAGCCCAGCCTTGCCCATCTGCCATCTTGCCGGCCGCTTTTCCCTCCCCGGGAGCCCCGCGGCAGGGTGTCCCGTACTGGGCTCAAGGCGAGCATAGAGTTCAAGGGACTCACATGGCGCTCGGCCATTAGGACCCAGTACCTTTCCGCCCGTGGGGAGTGTGTGGACCCCGGAAGTCGGTCCATATCACCTGGCTCGCTTCTCGGGGGTCATGACAAGTTCAAAGGAACCAACCAATCCCTGATCGTTGCCAAGTTGAGCTCGCTCAATGCGGCACTGCCGCCGGACTCTCTCAAAGCTGCCCTGCGTTACAGCTGACACCATACCGTCCCAAAAATTGGCACCGGCGCCAAAGACTCCACCTCCGACCGCGATCATCTCCAGGTTGAGCAAGTTGATAAGCCCACCGAGTGCGAGACCCAAGTGACGGGCCGCAGCGTCGAGCACTGCCCGGGCAAGCTGATCCCCGGCAGCGGCCGCGATTGCCACCTCGACCGCGCTAGACGCTCCGGCCTCCCGCGCTATGGCAAGCCCGGAGGCCACTGCGTCGAGACATCCCCGATTGCCGCAATTGCACAGGGGCCCGTCAGGGGCGACGACGACGTGGCCGAACTCGCCCGCTGCACCCGTTCCGCCCCGGTAGACGCGGTTGTGGATGATGAACCCTGCTCCAATACCAGTGCTCACTGTAATGTAGGCAAAGTTGGCTACGCCCCGTCCTGCTCCGCGGCGCTGTTCCCCAATGGCTGCCAAGGTCGCGTCGTGTTCCACCAAGCAGCGACATCCCAGCTTAGACTCCAGCAGTCGCCTGAGTGGGACCTCATGCCAACCTGGGAGATTGGACGCAGCATGGACGACTCCTGCGGTCGGATCCACCGGGCCCGGGACACCGATGGCGGCTGTCATCGGATCCATGGCTGCGCCCGAGGTGGACATGCTCACTCCACGCACCAAGGCTCCGATTTGATCTACCACAGACTGAGGACCGCTTCCGTGTTGGGTCCGTGCAGTGACCCTTTGGGCAATCAAGCCATTCGGTGTAAATAGGGCGGCTCGCACCCAAGTCCCGCCCAGGTCGACGCCAACAATTCGGCCACGGACATTGAAGCGAGGTGGCGCCGGGATGGCTGGTCGTGGAGCCCCGCGGACTTCGAGATGCTCGGTGCCTGGCTGTCTCAACATGCCCATATCAAGTCATCCACCAACATTTGTACGATCCGTTCCTCCGGCCTCAGGAGCTGACTATCGAACGCTTCGTGGGCAAACGTACCGACCGCCCAAGACGATTAAGCCAGTCGCCCATCGAGCTCCTGTGGGTCCTTCTGCCCCCTTGACAAACCGACGTGGAGGTCCTAGGATACGGTCCCTTACGATCATATACGAGTGATCATGATAGAACATGGGGGCGGATCTGATTGTGGAACCAATAGGGATGGCTGGACATTGGATCGACATCGATCAGGTTCGTAGGATCGCCCAGATTCACTCGTTGAGGCGACTGAGTGAGCTGTCTTCAGGTCATGAGGTCAGCCACTCCAGACATCCGGATGGGGCGGACGACCCGGTCGTCTACGAGGTCTTTGAGTGGACCACTGGATCAACTCCGACTGATCTCCTCTGTGCCGTCACGGTGCTATATAGCAACCCAGACCAAGAGCTACCGTTCCACACTCGAGGGCACTTTCACCGCGACCCAGACGGAGGGGAACTTGTGGTGGGCTTGGAGGGGGCCGGACGTCTGGACCTGCTTTCGCGGCAAGGAGATGTTCAGCAGGTGCCGATTGAGCCTCTCGCTTGGGCGCAGGTGCCGCCTGGTTGGGCACACCGTGTAACCAATCTAGGCCCGGTGCCGATGGTATTTCTGTCCAGCTGCAGCGCCGTGGTCGGCCACGACTACGAGGGAGTGCCCAAGGAACCTTGGGCGGACGATTCGTTTGGGAGGGACACATGAGCGCGAACACGACTCCACACAGCGGTACTCTGGCCACGGACTCGCTGGGAATGCCTCAGGTGATCTTCCAGTCCATCTCTAACATGGCACCAGGGCTATCCGTGGTCGCGGGCCTGACCGGGGTCGCAGCTTTTGCTGGCGGTGCCATGCCCCTGGCGCTGGTACTGGGCGTGGTGTTGGCTGCCCTGCTCGTGATTCCTGTTATCCAGTACGCGCGCCGCGTAGCAAGCGCCGGCGGCTACTACACGTATGTGACGCGCGGCCTCAATCCCCGGGCAGGCCTCTACACCGGTTGGATCTATCTTCTATATGAGGCCGCAAGTCTGGCCGGGACAGTGCTCTTTTTCGGCTATTTGTTGCCCGGATTGCTCAATATCGACTTCGGGCTGCATGTGACCAATTGGATGTGGTGGCCAGCCACTATGATTTCAGCTGGCTTTATCTGGTTCATGTCATACCGGGGTATCCGAATCTCCCTCAACTACTCCTACATCATGGGAGCACTTGAAGTCCTCATCTTTGTGGTCGTGGCAATCTGGTTACTGGCCCTACATGCTCACCAGAGCACTGGCGTCGTCTTCACCCCGAAGCTGTCTCCCACGGGTCTCGGCGGCGTAGCTTTGGGGGTGATCTTCTCGTTTCTCAGCCTGACTGGCTTTGGGGCCGCTGTGACACTCGGAGAGGAAGCACGCAATCCCCTCAAGACCATCACTCGCTCCGTGGTGATCGCCATTGTCGGGATCGGTGCCTTTTACATCTTCCTTGGCTTTGTGTCCGTAGTGGCATGGGGCCCCCACCACATGGCGACCTATGCTTCGTCAACCGTGCCCTTCGTGACGTTGGTGCAGCATAATCTCAGTTCGGTGTGGGTGTGGCTGCTGACGATCCTGACGCTCAATGGCAGCCTTGCCTGTGCTCTCGCTATCCACAATGCCCAATCGCGTATGCTTTTCTCTCTCGGGCGGGACAACCTAATAGTCCCTAAGCGGCTGGGAATAACCCATTCCAAGTACCAGACACCCTACCGTGCCGTCCACCTCTCGGCTCTCGTCACGATCGTCGGAGTCAGTATCGCCGGTGCTCTGCTCGGCCCCTTAGAGGGGTTCTTTCTGTTCGGCACGATTGCCACCCTCGGCGCTTTGGCGGTGCATTTCGCAGTCAATGTCAGCGTCCCTGGGTACTTCCGCAAGATCCACTCCTTTAACTTCTTTCTCCACTTCGTCATCCCTGTTCTTGGAGCGCTTTTAATTCTCCTTCCTATCTACTTCTCCGTGGTGCCCCTGCCAGCGTTTCCAGTGATGGTAGCTCCGTTTGTCGCACTCGTCTGGCTCGTCGCTGGCATATTCGTGGTGCGCTCGGTGGGCCGACGCCATCCCGAGCTGCTGGCGCGAGCGGGTATGCTGAGCGGGGCTGATCGGGACGCCGGCAGCCAAGCCTAGAGCGGCAGGCCAGCCGGTGCGGGCTGGCCTGCCGGCAGTGCGTTCACTCTCGGAGAGTACGGCCATGGGAAGTGATGTGCCCGGAGCGGAGGCAGCCACTCAGCTTAAGGGGGAGCGGCACCTCAGTATCTTGTCGGTCTTGGAGAGCCAGGGCAGGGCGGAGGTACGGCAACTGAGCCATCTGCTCGGCGTCTCGGAGGTGACCATTCGTCGCGATCTGCGTGAGCTTGACCGGCAAGGGGTGTTGGTAAACGTCCGGGGCGGAGCCCTGGTCAGTCGAGGTACCGGGTTCGAAGTTCCATATGCGGCCAAGGTCGGCGCCTACAAGGATGAAAAGGTACGGATCGCCCGGGCGGCCTGTGAGCGATGCCAATCAGGGCAGACGGTGTTACTTGACGCTGGCACCACCGTAGGGGAGATGACTGCCCACCTGCCTAATAGTCAGTTGACGGTCATCACCAACGCTCTCAACGTGATCAACATCCTTGCCAGACGGGGTTCAGTTCCTCTGCTGGTGATCGGTGGCGAGTTTCGTGCAGTGTCTCAGGCCTTCCTCGGCCCGAGTGCACTGGGGGCTCTGTCGGCGTTGCGAATAGACCTTGCCTTTGTTGGGACCGAGGGAGTTACCGCCGACCGCGGCCTTCAGGTGCCAGATAGCAGTGATGCCGCCTATAAGCAGGCGGTCGTGCGGGCGGCTCGAGAGGTTGTCGTGCTGGCCGATCACAGCAAGTTCGACGTTGAGCGCTTGTTCACCTTTGCTGGTTGGAACGAAATCGACGAAGTAATCACCGGGAGCGAGACCCCCGGTCCTAAACTTGATGCTCTCCGTGCTATGGGGGTGACGGTAACCGTCGTCTAGGTTGCCAGTGCGTGGCACTGGTAGGTTGCACCTCTTTGAAAGCGCTCGCGTCCACGGTTGGTTTGCGGCGCGCCAGGTACGTGGCGTTCTCGGGAACGTTCTGTCCAGTCCGCGGTCCGACCTGCCCATGCGGGCACCCACAGGTCTTGACGAGGGTCTGCCCTGCCCTGAGACGGCGATGGGATTCCGGGCACCCCCAAGCCATCGATAAGGGTGGTTATCAGCAGCTACGGGGCAGTCGGCAGTCCAGTCTCGCGTCGGCGCGGGCGGAGAGCCCGCCATGCGCTAGACGAAAGCATGCACGGGGTCGACGTCGAGGATGGCTTCCCAGGAGTTGACATCTGGGGTGCCCGATGACCTATTTGGCGCCCAGAGCGTGGCGTCCGGAACTAGGCTCCAGGCGTGGATGGGGTTCTCGGCACCCACAGGCTGTTTGGCGCCTACTACTAAGCCGACCGCTGGGTTTCGGACCACGTGAGTAAGCGGCGGATCACAGTGGAGCGAACTGGAGAGCGTTCCGAGCCCAGGAACTAATGGCCGCATTAGTAG
>JAKAVU010000172.1 GCA_021817185.1 bacterium | reverse complement strand
TCAGCGTGGGGCGAGTTCATCGTGAGCCCCGCGTACGATGGAGCGAGTGGCGCAGGGTGTCTGTCCCGCCGGACTGAGAGCACACCCGTAGAACCTCATCTAGCTGGCACTAGCGAAGGGAAGTCATGACCGAGCCCACCTGGAATCCCTCCCTGCGAGCAGTGGTGACCGGGTCACCCCTGGTCCACTGCCTCACCAACATCGTGGTCGCGGGCTTCACCGCCAACGTCCTGCTGGCGCTGGGTGCATCTCCGGCGATGGTCGAGAATGCCGAGGAGTCTGGGCCATTTGCCAGGGTGGCGGGTGCGGTGCTGGTCAACCTGGGGACCCTGAGCGCGGAGCGGGAGGCGGCGATGCGCTCAGCAGCGGCGGCGGCGCACAGCGCCGACCGCCCCTGGGTGCTCGATCCGGTCGCCGTCGGGGCGCTCGAGCACCGCACCGTCCTGGCTCGCGAGCTCCTGAGCCATCGGCCAGCCATCATCCGCGGCAACGCATCTGAGATCGCCAGCCTGGCCGGCGTCTCCGGAGCGGCCGGCCGCGGGGTGGACTCCAGGGTGGGCTCGGCAGCGGCAGTCGGACCGGCTCGGGAGCTGGCGAGGGCAAGTGGGGCGGTGGTGGCGGTGAGCGGCGCCGTCGACTACGTGACAGATGGCCAGCAGGTGCTGGAGGTTTCTGGGGGAGACATCCTCATGACGAGAGTTACGGGGGTTGGGTGCGCGCTGGGGGCGGTGATGGCCGCCATCCTGGCGGTGGGCAGCGACCCGCTCCGAGCTGCCCAGGACGCCTCCGCAATCCTCAAGGAGGCGGGAAATCGGGCCGCCTCCCCCCCGCCCCCGGGGCCTGGGACCTACGCCGTCCGACTCCTCGACTCCCTGGGAGCCCTGGCCCTGGAGGCGTCCTCCTGACTCGCGGCCGCGTGGGGGCTTGGGATGGCGCGTCGGTGACCCGGCCTGGCTAGGAGCCCAGCCCGGAGGGGCGAGCACCCGGGCGCGCCAGGCTCTATTGTTGTGGCGCAAGTTCTGGCTTTCAGTGGAGCCCCATGTTTAGCTTCCCCAACCCCGTGAATGAGGTGGCCAGCCGAGTGGTGGCCTCGGGCGTGGTACTGGTCGCCACCCTGGCACTGGCGCTGCAGCTGCCCTGGGTGAGCGCGATCCTCGCCTATGGCTTCCTGGCCCGGGTGGCCACCGGTCCCCGGCTCAGCCCGCTGGGGCAGCTGGCCACCCGCTGGGTCGCACCTCGGCTCAGCGCCTCGCCGCGGCTCGTGCCCGGTCCTCCCAAGCGCTTCGCCCAGGGGATCGGGGCGGTGCTGACGGTGGCGGCGACAGCCGCCTGGTTTGGACTTCACGCGGCCACCCTGGCGTACGCGCTCCTTGCGGTGCTCTTGGCCGCGGCCTTTCTCGAGGCCGCCTTCGCCTTCTGCCTGGGGTGCTGGATGTTCTCCCGACTGATGGCCGTGGGCTTGATCCCCGCCTCGGTGTGCGCCTCCTGCATGGACATCAGACGCCGCCGTCCGGCGGACGTCTAGCCAGCCGCTTCCGGGCGGCCAGGGGCTGGCCCGCACTGGGCGCGTTCAGCTCCAGGGCGGGTACGGGGCCTAAGATCGCTGGGCATGCCGGAGGAGATCAAGCTTCGCATAGGGAACCTCGCCAAGGCGGTGCTGGTCACCGGCCAGGCCTACCAGGATCCCAAGGACGCGCTCAACGAGTTCATCTCCAACGCCGCGGACGCCTACCTGGCGGCCGATCGTAGGGGTGGCCGGATCACAGTGGTGCTGCGGCGCCAGGGCCGCCATCCCCTGATAGCGGTGGATGACGAAGGCCCTGGGATGGACGCGGACCAGCTGCGCCGGGTGGCCCGGAGCCTCTTCGAATCTCAGAAGGAGGGGGATCCACGCACCCTGGGCGAGAAGGCCATCGGCCTGCTCGCCTTTCAGCAGTTGGGGGGGCGCTGCGATGTGGTGACCCGGCCGGAAGGTGGGGACCAGACCCATTGCCTGCACCTGGATCGAGGCAGCACCATCGCCAAACTGGAGCTCACAGAGCGACGCAGGGCCCGGGTGGGGCCCGGCACCACGGTTTACCTCGGGGACCTGGATCCCGACGCCGTTCGGGGAATCACCCTCAGGAAGCTGGTCGACTACCTGCAGCGGCGCCGTGGAGCTGCCATAGAGCGCGGAGACTACAGCATCGAGGTGGTGCAGGGCACCCACTCCGAGCTGGTCGCCCCCTTTCCCCCAGACGGGGTGCGTCTGCCGATCCCTCCCCGGCCCACCCTCCTGGGCCGGGTGGAGTTCTCGCTTCAGGTGGCTCCAAGACCGGACCACCGCCGGCGTGTCGCCGTGGTGGGTAGGGCGGGTACGACGATCATCGATGACATCTCCGACCTGGACGACTTCGATGGGCCGCCGTGGAACAGCGATCAGGTCGCTGGGCGGATCACCTTCGAACGGCTGCTGCAAACCGCCGGGCGCCGGGGCATTCTCCTTGATCGACAGGTTTACCCCGTATTCCGCAATGCGGTGCGTGAGGTGGAACCACTGGTGACCGCAACCCTGGGCCGGCTGGCGGAGGAGTCCGACAGAGAGGTCAGCGACCGGGTGTCTGAAGCGGTCCGCAGGATCTTCGGTAGAGTCCTTCGCGAGCTTAGCGACCTGGAAAACCCGATGCGGAGCTGGATGGGCAGTGAGGATGGTGACGGGGCTGAGCTGCAGCTGCTCGTGGAGGCCGGCAACGAAGACCCGCTCGCCGGCGACGACGTCGAGAGCGGCGACGAGGATCTCCCCATTTCGCTCCAACCGGCGGCCCGGCCCGAGCGTCCCCAAGAGCCCCCCGGGTTCCCCGAGAGCGGCTCGAAGGCCGGGCGCCAGCGCTCGCGGCACCTGCCGACCCTGATCCCGGATCCCCACCCCGAAGCCGCGCGGAGCCGCTTCGATCCCGACGCCGGCGCCGTGCTCTACAACCAGAGCCATCCCGACTTCCTCCTGGTTCGCGGTGACGAGATGGCTCTGCTGGACTACCTGGCCACCCTGGTTGCCAAGGAATACGTCCTCTACAACCGTCCGCGGGCGGCCCCGGAGGAGCTGGCTGAGGAGCTGATACGAATGCTGGTAAGGGTGCGTCGCCACCTGATGCGCAGCAGGGCGATGGCACACCATTGGAGTACCGGGAGAGCCCGCGGTCACAGCCAGAGCGACATGACCCGGGCGGGGCCCGCGTAATCCAGGGGCGACCATGGACCAACAGAGCGCGACATCCATCCGCAGGGCGCCCACTTCCCTTAGGAGACCGGAGCTTTGAAGAACCTCACCACCTACCTGGACACCCGGGGGCTGCCCGACCGGTTGAGCGGCGGCGCCCGCCGGATCCCGATCGACACGCCGTCCGGGCCCCACCTCGTCTGGACCAAGCGCATCGGCAACAACCCCCAGCTCAAGGTCCTGCTCCTGCACGGAGGGCCGGGCTCGACGCACGAGTACCTGGAGGCCTTCGACAGCTTCCTCCCCGCGGCGGGAATCGAGTACTACTACTACGACCAGCTGGGGTCGGGCAACAGCGACCAACCCGACGCTCCCGAGCTCTGGCAGCTGGACCGCTTCGTGGACGAGGTCGAGCAGGTGCGCCGGTCGCTCGGGCTAACCCCGCAAAACTTCGTCCTGTATGGGCAATCCTGGGGCGGACTGCTGGCCATGGAGTACGCGCTGACTCACCCAGGGCGGCTGCGCGGGCTGGTGATCTCCAACATGATGGCCAGCGCCCCCGCCTACACGGCCTACGCCGAGTCCGTCCTCGCCCCGCGGATGGACCAGGCGGCACTCGCCGAGATTCGGGCCCTGGAGGCCGCGACCGACACCGAAAATCCCCGCTATCTCGAGCTGCTGATTCCGCATCACTACGAGCGCCACGTGCTGCGCATGCCGGCCAGCGAGTGGCCCGACCCGGTGCAGCGGGGCTTCAGCCACATCAACCCGGCGATCTACGTGCCGATGCAGGGCCCGAGCGAGCTGGGCATGAGCCGGGAGGCCAGCCTGGCTCTCTGGGACCGGGTCGGGGACCTGAGACGGATCACCGTCCCCACCCTGGTCATGGGCGCGGAGCATGACACCATGGACCCCGATCATCTGCGGGAGATGGCCCGGCTCCTACCTCAAGGGCGATACCATCACTGCCCCAACGGGAGCCACCTGGCCATGTATGACGATCAGGAAGTGTATTTCAGCGGTCTCCTGGACTTTCTGAGCGACCTGGACCGTGGGGCGAACAGCGAGTGACCAGTCCGGGGACCCCGATGCCACGGCGGCCTGGAACGGCGGAGCGGGTGTAGGGTCGCAGCGGAGGCGCGTTCGGCCAAGCTTCGGGCCGTAACCGCTGCCGGGGCTAGAATCCCTGGGCAAGCGACCGCGGGAGCGTGGCCCAGCAGGTCACGATGGCTCAGCGGTGAGCCCACCCAGCCGCCGCCGTCTCTCGGTCATCTGGCTTCCTCCTGGTTGACCTGCCCAGCATGCCAAGCAGTTGTCCCAAGAAATCGTGGACCGGGGAAGACGTCGCCAATTTGGGGTGGAGGTTTGAGAAAGGCAGCTCCGCTCCACCGACTTGTGTGGGTCGCATTCAGCCGATGGTGCGGCGCGGACCCTCCAGTGGAACTCCGAGCGTGTGGTCCGGCTCGCGGAAAGGAAGCATCGCGTCCGTGTCCGTCCGTAGGTGAACCGCGAACCGCCCAAACTTTCGCCCGGGCTAATGGCCACGCCCGTTCGGGGTCTTTCCCGGGGTAGGGTCCCGCGGCAAGTGCTCGGCATTCGGTTCCGGCTATGTGGTCTTGACCACGGTGGAGAGAGCTAACGTCAGGAGTTGTGCAAATTGACCCGGGCCGTCGGCTGACCTCAGGGAAAGCGACGGCGTAGCCTACCAGGCAACGAACTCACGGAGAGACCCGCTGGAACGGGTCCGCACTGGAGGCTACGCCGTGTCTGCAAAGTATCAGATCCTGCCGCCCACCGCACCGGTGGCGGCGCCCCAGGACCTCTTGGAGGCTGTGGTCCGAAGCGGGGCGCAGCAGCTTCTGCAGGCCGCCTTGGAGAGATCG
>JAKAVU010000171.1 GCA_021817185.1 bacterium | reverse complement strand
CCACCAAATTCATCGAGACGGGTCCCGGAGAGCAGGCGTTGGTGAACGTCGAGGATAAGATCGAGGGAAAGCTGGTCGCCAGCTCGGACCTGGTCGACGCCGAAGGCCATGGCATCAATGTTCCCCAGCACCTCGGAAGCCGTCACATCAGAAGGGGCAGCCTCAAGGCTCCGTGCGGCCTCAGCATGCAGGAGCCGCCGCGCGCCCACCTCGAGTCCCTCAATGCGAGAGGAGGCGACCGCCTCAGCCCGCAGCAGGATGCGAGCCAGTGTCTCGCTCCCGGTGAGCGAGGAGGCTTCGAGGTCCAACCGGGTAATGGACGCTTCAGCCTCTGCCACCTCAGCGGCAACGGCGCCATCGAGAGTGAATACCCGTCCCACAAGGGGATCTGGGACGTATGCTTCGTACTCGCAGGAGCGACGGTCCCTCGTGATCTGGCCATCGAGACCGCTGACCCAGCGACGACGAATAATCTTTGACATGGACTCTACTTATGAAAGGTTATCCTACAACCTTTAACACAGGCAGAGGCCATCGAATGTTAATGGCTTGGGGCCCCCCTCCAGATCCGGCCGGGCCATCGGGCGAAAGCCCCCTTCTCGCCCCCACACCCCCATCGAAAAACCCCTCATACGAGGCTTCTCTGTCCAGCCGCCGACTGTTCGCAGGCCTAGCGCTACACCGTCTCGAAAGTCGGCGTATTGAGGCTCCCGCAGGCGGGTGCGGCTATCGCTGTTGCACGGCGCGGTATTCTAGGCTGGCGCTCCTTCTGCTCTCAGTCGCTGACGTTTCTGGAGCCTCTAGCGCAAAGCTAGCTTTCCAAACTGGATGTCGCGAGTTCGAGTCTCGCCTCCCGCTCCATTTGCCGCCCTTCAAGCTCAATGAGAGCGCTTAAGCTCCACCAGTCAGCCTGCGCCCAGATTACCGGGCCGGCGCGGCGGATGCGGTGGGTCTACACCGCCCAACCGAACCTGGCGATGCCAGAGGGCCGCATCGGGCTGCCAGGTGGGCGGCACGGGCGACCCTGCCACGCCGAGGTCGCGTACCGTCATCCGCGACCCTCCTCCACACCACGATCCGGCCCCGACTGGCCCAGGCAGCTGAAGCCCACCCCCTGTCCACTGTGGGTCCTCACCACGGCGCTAAACACCACCTTGGACATCACCGACCGACGCCTCTGGCGACCCGGGCCCGGGATCATCGCGGTGACCCCAGCCAGGCGAGGTCTCCGCCCACCAAGGAACGGTTTCAGGAGATGCCAGGGCAACCGGGAAGCAGCCCCGAGGTGTCCCTCGCCACGGCCTGGCAGCGCCTGCTCCCCCACCCAGATCCAGTAACTCCACGCTGCTGAGCGCTCAGGACATACGTGATAATGCGGTCGTGGAATCTCGCATCAGCCTGATCACACTTGGGGTCAACGAGTTGGCGAGGGCACGCGAGTTCTACGAAGCCCTGGGATGGGGCGTCGCCGCGCAGCCCGACGATGATGTCTGCTTCTTCCAAGCCGGGGGTTTGGTGTTGGGCCTGTGGACTGCCCTCGGTGGCCACGGCGCACCAGGCATCGAACTTGCCTACAACGTCCGCTCCCCCGAGGAGGTCAGAGAGACTCTGGCGGAGGCCCACCGCGCCGGAGGCACTATCGTGCGCCCTGCGGCGATGGCAGAGTGGGGAGGCACCTCCGGAGCCTTCGCCGACCCTGATGGCTATGTATGGGAAGTTGCCCACAATCCAGGTTGGACTCTCAGCGAGGACGGTACGGTTCACATATGGGCGAGTACCGAGACTCGGGTGTCGCTACCTGATGGTGAGAGTCCTCCACCTGCATCAAGCCCTGTCTACTAGACTTGGCTCCTGGCAACCTAAGAAGGACCGAGTGCAAGAGGGCTCTGGTCTCCATTGACCAGCGGGATTGAGAGAGCGCATTCCGTGCACCCGCAGCCGCCGGATCATCCGCCTAATGCCTGGGCCGCCGCAGCCAGTGGACGACCACCAGATGCACCGCGGAATCGGACGCTCATCCCACTGGTCACGCCCCGGAGTCACCACGACGGCCAGCCTGGCTTGTGCCAGATGGTCTCTGGAAAGGACACTATTTGCCCATGAGCAGAGCCACACTGAACGAAGAGCTAGCGGCCAATCGGGCCAACTGGGACGAGCGGGCCGGCCTCCACTTGAAGTCCCGTTTCTACGATGTCGAGGGCTGGCTGCAGGAGAGACGGGAGCCGCAAGAGCGCGAGCTCGACGCCCTGGGTGATGTCGCTGGGCTGCGCCTCTTGCACCTCCAATGCCACATCGGTCTGGACACCCTTGCCTGGGCCAGGGTCGGCGCCCAGGTAACCGGGCTCGACTTTTCCCCTGCGGCCATCGCCGCCGCGCGGGAGATCGCCGACCGCGCGGGCCTTGCTGATAGGGCCGAGTTCATCTGTGCCGACGTCTACGAGGCTGTCGAGGCCCTGGGCCATGGCACCTTCGACGTTGTGTACGTCAGTCTCGGCGCTCTGTGCTGGTTGCCGAGCGTTGACCGCTGGGCCGAACAGGTCGGTTCCCTGGTGGCCCCTGGCGGCCGTTTCTACCTTCATGACTGCCACCCGCTGGCCTGGTCGCTGGACGAGGAAGGCCGGGCTCTAGAACAGACCTACTTCGAGCAACCAGAACCGTACGCCCAGGACTCTGGCCTGACATACACCGACGCCAGCCGTCCGCTCACGAACCAGCGCACATACGAGTGGAACCATGGAATCGGGGAAACGGTCACCGCGCTCATTCGGCATGGTCTTCGCTTGGAGTGGCTCGCCGAGCACGACTGGACCGTCTGGCCGCAGTTCCCCTGGCTCGTTCCCAACGGCGACGGGATCTGGGCCGCTCCGGCCGGCCGGCCAAGGGTGCCATTGACGTTAAGCCTCCTGGCGAGCCGGCCGAGCGACACGCCGCCCGACCCGGGAACGTGAGGGCCGGGGACCCGGCTCGGCCCCAGCCATCCGCGCTGGTCTTCACACATCTCCAACAGTCGTGAGGCCCGGGACCGCCAGGTCCGCCCGGCTCAGACTCCGCCAGGCCACCCCTGCGGCCAGGACGGAGATGGCTCCCCCCGCCAGTACCGGGGCTCGCAGTCCGAGGTCGCCGGCCAGCACTCCGCCCAGCAGAGCGCCGACGGGCGTGGCTCCGATCCCGATGACACGAAAACCGCTCGTCACCCGGCCCAGGATGGCGTCCGGAACCACCCGTTGACGATATGAGACGACCATCACATCCCAAATCCCGGCCCCCAGTCCACCCAGGACGAACCCGACCACGGCGACCGGAACGATGGGAAAGATGGCCAGTGCCGCCAACGCCAACCCCTGTACGAGCAGGATGGCGGCAAGCCCCAGCGGAGTGCGCCAGCGGCCCCCGTACCGGCCGCCCAACAGAGCTCCGCCCAGGGCACCAACCGCAAGCGATGCCAGAAGTGGCCCGTAGGCGGCAGCGGAAAGGTTCATCACCTCGAGTACGAACAGCACCAGTATCGAGAAGAGCATTGCAACCGCCAGATTGCTCGCGGCGACCAGGAGCGCGAGTGTTCTAAGAGGGCGGTGGCCCCAGAGCCACACCACGCCCTCCCGCATCTCTCGCCACGCGCCAGTTTCGGTCTTGGCCTGGTCAGCGACAGCCCTATAGTCACCAGCCAAGGGCACAAGAAGGAGCAGCGCCAGACCCACGGCAGCCAGGTCGGTGCCAAATGGCAACAGGATTCCGGCCGCGAAGAGCAGGCTGCCCAGGGCCGGACCGACCAGACTGGTGCCAATGGCGTTGACACCGCCGACCACCGAGTTGGCCGCTTCCATCTGCTCGGGGCGCACCAGGGAGCGGACCAATCCGACCTGGGCGTTGGCCGAGAACGTATCCGCCGAACCCAGCAGAAAGGCCAAGCCGATCAGCAGGGCAACAGTGTCGCGATGGAGCAAGAGCGCCGCGATCAGGACCAGCATGACGACCTCTCGCACCACGGCCGCCACCTGGACGACCCTTTTGCGGTCGTGGCGATCGACCAGGACTCCGCTCGGGAGGCCTACCACCAACCAGGGCAGAGACTCGCCCACGCCCACCAAGGCCACCAGCAAAGGCCGGTGCGTCAGTGAGGCCGCCAAAAGCGGGAGAGCGGCGAAGCGGACACCGTCCGCCAGCGCCGTGGTGGCGTAGGCACCGGCAAACTGCCAGAAGCGGCCGTCAAGCGAGCGCATGCCCACTCCGCGCCCGGGCTCAGCGTCCATCATCAGTGCAGTGTTACAGAGCCAGCGGCAACTCCCGGCGCTCCTCGAAGAGCCTCCTGGCCGAAGCCACGCCCCGCTTATAGGGAGCCAGACCACCTGCCTGGATCCCACGGAGGCGCTCACCACCTGAGAAAACGCGCCTCCCAGGGCAGGCGTCAGCTTGCCTGGCGCCAGACGAGCATTCCCCCTCGAGTCGAGATAGAGCCCAATTACGGGCCCACGGCCGTAGCCGCCAGTGCGATCGCACGCAGGCAGAGACAGGCCTGCAGTTCCCCGACACAACCAATTCACCTATCATCACCGCGACCCATGGACCGTCGATCGCGCAGCAGAACATGGCGTGCGACGTAATTACTGGACGTACAGCATCGGCTTGGCCGTGGTATGGGCCGTGCTCTTGGGCGTCACCGCCACCAGAGACCGCAGCAAGCTGGACACCCTAGTCGTGGTGTTTGGTGGATTTGCTATCGCGTGGACTTCAGGCACGATCGCGAGGTATGTGTATCCCCCACCCAAGAAGTGGACTCGTTAGAGTCCTCCCCCTCTGGCCTCCACACGCGAACGGCGGGGCACCGCCGGGCCAGGTTGTCCGAGCTGGCCCGACGCGGCGCAGCTGCGGTTGACTCAAACCTGTTGACGGAGTCGCCAGATGGCCGGGAGTGTCCGCCTGTGCCGCAACGGTGAAACGACCGGCTCGGCGCACCGCGAGCCGCCACGAGCGAGTCCCGGGCGGCCGAGACTTCGGCTAGGCGGCCGCTTCAGTACCCTTATTGAGTGACTGAGGAGAGTCGACGGCACGACGACCGGCATGGGGTAATCGACCGCTTCTCCCCTCTATTCATCACC
>JAKAVU010000170.1 GCA_021817185.1 bacterium | reverse complement strand
CCGAGGGAGCTAGGAGTCTGGACTCGCCGGAGGAAGTCGGCGTACCCGACCCAGGCAACCGATCGTTGAGAGTCGTCGAAAAAGGCCGCCTGGTAGATCACCTCGTGCCCTGCCCTCAGCGCTGCCACCGTCGCTTCCACCCGGGCAGCCCGGTTTCCCGCTGAGTCCAACGACACCACGGTCTGACCGCTGGCCTCCAGGGAAAGGCGGTAGGCGCGCTCATGGGCGAGCCCACGGCGCTGAGCTGCGGTCTCGTCGGCGACGCCCCGAGACGGTGCCAGGTCGGATGCCCGGACGCGCAGCGAGAGCTCCGTGAGGTGCGGGCACTCCAGGAAGTCGACCAGATCGGTCGGTCCGACCACGAGATGACCATCGCTCTTGTACACAGGAGGTGCTCCGAGTTCAAAGGGATGGGCGCGACTTTCAGGGATGCTACGACGCCCCCGGCCACCGTTTGCAAGGGCGGCTCCAGGACTCCGTGGGGGTGTTCGGCCCGTCGTGCGGCGCTTGGAAGCGCGCCGTGTCGTCACAAGGCGAGGGGCGCGAGGCGACCCCGTTTGTCAGTCCAGGTGACCTGTACCCTGGTCGTGGGCTCACACCAATGAAAGTCCGAACACAGGTCCCGCACCAGTTAGGCTGCGTACCGGGGCGCCTGAAATAGCTGGTAGCGTTGGCTCAGGAACTCGGTGTTGGGCCTATCGGTGGGCCGTCGCGGCACCACCAAAAGCGGCGTGCCGTGGAGGTCCTGGAGCCCGTGCCGCAGCATGGGACCGTCTACCTCATCCAGCACGTCGTGGCGCACCTGGATGACCAAGTCAGGGCGCACTCCCACGATGTTGTGGTCGAACGCCGCATGGTGGATCTTGCAGAGGGCCAGCCCGTTGGACGTGACCGGCTCCCCACCTGGGGAGCTGTCCGGCAAGATGTGGGCTGCGTCGAGCAGGTCGGTGTGGCGTAGCTGGCACATGGCGCAAGACTCCCGGTATGCGCGCAGGACGCGCTGCCGGAAGGCAACTTGGTGCAGGCGCTGCTTCGCCAGGCGCGTGACGTACGCCCGTCGAGCCGCGTCCGGGAGTTCGAGGGCGGGGTCCGCATCACTGGTCAGGGGGTCGTCCACCTGAACAGTGAAGGTGAGGCGGCCGGGGTCGTCGCCAGTTATGAATACGGGCCACTCGCTCACGTAGAGTCCGGGCTCAATGCCGAGAAAGTAGACCAACGGCACCTGGCGCCGCATGGCCTCCCGGAGTCCCTGGTTGTCCCGATGACTGGGGTCAGTGCCGCGGTACCGGTAGAGCAGGAAGCCGTTGCTCGCGATCTCATCTGAATACGGCCGGGGCCGGCCGGGGACCGCTGGCACGGTGGTAATACTGAGCGGTAGATCGAGTACCGCGGGTTTGAAGATCCCTTGGGGCGCCATCAGGGGCACCCGCCGGCCGTCGTACATGAAGCCCTGGCGGAGCTGACTCGCCGGCAGGGCTTCACCCAGCAGTTGGGTGAGCCGCCCCAGGAACTCGAAGGCTGCGGCCCGGACCCTTTGATCGACGGACTCTCGATCCATCGGCCGGATTGTGCGCTCGTGAGGCGCCACGGCGCACTACCTCGGCTACCCGCGCCCGCCGCCACTTACGCGGCCCCGAGGCCGGGCGAGGGGAGCTACCCCGGGGTACGGGTGGCCAGGGCCGCCCTCCCCCCCACCCCGACGGGACCCAGGAGGTGGCCTGAGACATCCAGGTGCAGGTGCTCTGTGAAGGTGAAGCGGGACACGAACCCAACCGGGACCACCACTCGGGCGGGCGAGGCCAGAAGCACCGGCTCCAGGTGCAGGGACACCCGCGCGGTCGGGCTACGCTGCCGGCGGCGAGCTGGAGCTGTCTAATTACTCTAAATAGTTTAGACTAAGCCCATGCCCACCGTTCCCGTTGCCCAGGCCCTCAGTGCCCCGGTGTCGCAGCGTGCCCAGATGCTGCTCGGCCTCCGGGAAGACCAGTGGTTCGATCGCAAGAGCGCCCGGATCTCCCCCCGCGACCTTGCTGAGGATCTGGTTGGATTCGCCAACGCCGAGGGGGGCACCGTCGTCGTGGGACTGTTCGGTGGTGAGGTGGAAGGGGTCGACGGCCTCCAGCGGTCGGCCTCCGAGTGGCTCCACCTGGTCGCCGCCTTCATGGAGCCACCCATCAAGAGCCGGCCGGAGCTGCTGGAGTGCCGGAGTGGATCTGGACGCCCCGCCCACCTACTGGTTATCGAGGTCGAGCCCTCGGATTCGGTGCACGCCACCAGCAAGGACGAGGTCTACCTGCGCGTCGGGGACCAGAACCTGAAGCTCAACTTTCGCCAGCGCCAGGAGCTGCTCTACGAAAAGGGTCAGGCGAACTACGAGACCACCGAGGTCTCGAGCGCGGCCCTGACGGACCTGGATCAACAGTTGCTCAAGGCGTATGCCGCGGCCCTGGGTCATCCCGATCCGGAGCGCCTCCTCATAGCTCGCGGGCTGCGGGTCGGGCGGCGGGGACGGCCCACCACCGCCGCCCTCCTGCTCTTCGCCCGCAATCCTCAGCGCTGGTATCCGGAGGCTTGCGTACGGGTTCTCCGTTACCGCGGGTCCGAGCGAGGGAGCGGGAGCCGACAGCAGCTCGTGGTCGACGAGCGCATCGCCGGCCCCATCCCCTTGCAACTCCAGGCGGGCAGGCTCGCCATCCTAAAGCACATCCCAACCCGGCGGGCGCTGGGACAGGATGGACGGTTCGCCGATCTCGGCATCGTCCCCGAGCCGGTCTGGTTGGAGGGGCTCGTCAATGCGGTGATCCACCGCTCCTACAGCATGCACGGAGACCACGTCCGGGTGGAGCTCTTCGACGACCGGGTGGAGATCAGCAGTCCTGGACGTTTTCCCGGCCTTTCTGACCCCAGCGATCCGCTGGGGGTGACCCGCTTCGCGCGCAATCCCAGAATCGCCAGGGTCTGCTCGGAACTGAACTTCGGGCAGGAGCTTGGCGAGGGTATCCGGCGAATGGTGGAGGAGATGCGCCTGGCGGGTTTGTCCGATCCCTCTTACCGACAAACGGCCGGAAGCGTGCAGCTGACCTTATCGGCAACCCCAGTCGATGTGGCGTTGGAGGCGCGGCTCCCGCCTGGCGCCCGGGATCTGCTTCGGCTTGTGCGCGAGGCCGGACGAGCGGGGACCGGGGAGCTGGTGGAAGCCTCTGGCGTGTCGCGGCCGGTGGTGCTCCGACAGCTGCGACACCTGGAGCGGGCCAGGATGATCAGCTGGGTCGGCCACAGCCGCAACGACCCGCGAGCCTACTGGACTTTGGCCCCGAGCCGACCCGGGGAGCGCCGCCGGGCAGGATCGGCGAACCCGCCGTCTACTTCCCGGCGACCTGGTGCCTGACCCCGTCCCTCAGCACGGATCTCGTCCTGGCGTTGGCGGGCGCAAAGTGCCGTGGGTTCGACAGTGGAGTTGACCCGAGACGACGGACCAACAAGATGCGGGGACGAACCCCAGAGCTGGCCGGGATGCGTGACCGTCTCGAGGTTCGTTTCCTGGCCGGGGCGCGGTTCGGCCTACCAGCCCCAGCCAACACACCCTGGGTCGGCGGCTGTTGGATCTCCCCATCGCCAGCATCTGGGCCGAGCGCTGATCCACCCGGCGCCCCCGCCACCACAGACAGCCCCGCCGGTTGCCCACTATCGGAACCGGCGCCGAACGACGGCCTGGGACCATGCCCCCTCTCCGGGCAGGCCCTCCCCGACCCGGTGTCACAACCCCGCTGGTGGCGGCTGGCCTTCGGAGCCGATCCGGGAGCTCCAGGGATCGACCACCAAGATCCCGACTTCCTCGAAGTCGCGCACATTGCGGGTCGCCAGCGTGGCGCCCCGGGCCCGGCAGGTCGCCGCGATCTGCCCGTCGGCGATGCCCACGGACGGCCCTGGCGGGAGCGAGCGGCCACGCTGTCGGCGTAGTGCGCGGCCGCAGTGCGGGCAAAGGCGATCGCCTATCCCCCCAGCTCATCGTCGATGATCGCTCGGATGCCCTCGGCGAGCTGAGACCTGCGCGCCCCGTCGGGCAGCCCGGCGACTTCGTGGAGCAACTCGGCGAGCGTCATGGCGGTCGCCGCCACGTCATCCTGGGCATCCACCCAGGCCAGAACCTGCTGGTCGGGGGCCCGGGGCGCCAGTTCCGAGATCACCCTGGTGTCCAGGATGATCATCCTTCGAAGTCAACCGGGCGCGTCAGCTCGGTCCGGGGCGGGAGCTTGATCTCGTCAAGGCCCAGACCGGCCAGCCGCTGGTGGATTCGACTGCCGACACCGCGCGTCTGCGCCGGCGCCAGCGACCCACGCAGGATTTCCCGAGCCTCGGCCTCCATCGACCTTCCGTGCTGCGCTGCCCTGATCCGGAGCCGCTCCTTGGTGTCGTCGTCAAGCTTGCGGGTGGTCAGGGTTGACATTGACCACCTCCCGGAACCGGCGCCAACGCTGTCGATGCTAGCGTCGCTTGAAGATCAGCCCGTGCCACTCCTCCCCTGCAGGCACGGGACCGAGGCATCGAGGAGGGCTGAGACGGTTCCTCCTGAATGCAGTCACGGAAGGTCGCGGAGAGTGGTCCTTCCCGGCCTGGAACGTGCTGAGGGCCTCCATCGCCGTCATGGGAGGCTGCGCCACCTTGGTGGCTGGGGCCCTCACGCCTTCTGAGCCTGGATTGGCCCACGCACTCGCTACTTGCCGTGCCGACCCATTCCACGCTCCAGGTCTCGACACCACTGGGTACCCCGCGGCCCGCTTGCTGACATCCAGGGTCCTGCCGGTGCTCGGTGGCGGAGCCGCTGGGCCACCCGCCCCTCTTCACCGCCCCGGGCCACTTCGCCTCCCTCTTGCCGGTGGCCGTGGCCAAAGGTCTTCGGACCGACCGGCCCCTGGAGTGAGCGGGGGCGGCGGCGCTGGGACGGCCCCAGCATCGTGATGCGTGATCGGATGCATCACAATGCTAACCTAGGCGCATGCGGACGACGGTCACCCTGGACAGCGACGTCGCGGCGGCGGTGGCAGAGCTGCGTCGGCGGCACGGCCTCGGTCTCAGCCAGGCGGTCAATGACCTGGCCCGGGCCGGGCTGCGCGC
>JAKAVU010000169.1 GCA_021817185.1 bacterium | reverse complement strand
GGCAGACGCCCCCTCGGCGTCAGTCTTCCCGCCGCCTGTTTGTACCTCAGGGAGTCCTGTACACGTGCCCCGCGCCGCGGTGGACTAAGAGAGAGCCAGATCTGGTGACACTACGACAGCGCCATGAGGACTCCCAGCATACTCCCACTGCTGGGAGTGCGCGTTATGGGGAAATCCCCACAGTGGGCTTCCGCGGCGCCCTTTGGGGGATCCCTAGTCAGCAGCATTGCGCGGAGCTTTGCACCGTTCTCGGACGTGTTCGAACTACTCCTGCGGCTCTTGAGCTGGAACCACGGCACCAAGGCGGCACCAGGGACTGTTCCACGCCAGGATGGCGGCAACCAGAAGGAGCACAATATTACGGAGCAGTAGTGCGGCCAGCCCCGCCGGCCGCAGCGCCACCACCGAACTGAATAGGTAGGGGAACTCCGCCTGGGTCAGAACCGCCAGCAAGAGGCCCAGCAACATCAGCCTGGCACCCCACACCCTGGGGTATTCCACGTATCCCACGACTGCCAACACGGGCAGAAGGTCGAGCAGATACTGGGGCGACAGCACCGGGGTCGCGCACAGGCCAACGGCGACGGCCATGGCGATGGCCGTCGCAGGATGTCGATGGCGCAGCGCCAGCAAGACCGACCCTGCGGCGATGACAATGCACCCGAGCGAGATGGCAAAGATTGCCAAACTGGAGATGTCCGCCCCTCGCAGCTCCTCCGACGCAAGGGCACCGCGATACAAGTGCACCGGGAAGAAGTGGCTCAGCGCAATCGCGACACCGGCTGGGATGCTTTCGAGTTCCATGCCGCGATGGATGCTGGACAGGGAGGATGTCACCTCGCCTCCGCTCGACCAGATCAGGAAGAGGCTGAAGATGAGCAGCGCGGGTACGAGTCCCAGCAGCGATTCCCGAACCCGCCTGGTCCACGTCAGCAAGTTGCCGCTGTCGGGGGCCAAGCACCACACACCCACTGGCACGGCCGCCAGCACCGCCGTCTCCTTGACCAGACATGCTAGTGCCACCAGGGCTACGGCCATAGTCCTGCGCCCACCAACCAGGGCAAGGGCCGAACCGGCGACCAGAAGACCCTGGAGGCTGTCCACTCTGGTCAGCCAAACTGGTCCCGTGGCGACGATGAGCACGGCTGCGGTCAGGCCCACTGGAGCAGCCACCCCGAGATGCTTCGCGAAGTGTGCCAGGGCCGCGCAACCCGCAAGCGACAAGATGAGAATCTCGAGAGAAAAAGCGGCAGTGTAATTACCGCCCGCCACGACGGGCGGAAGTGTTATCAAGAGCGTAAGAGGTGGATATAGGTACGGCAGGCCCTGATCAGGGCGCGAGAGGAAGCCGGGTTGGTAGGGGATGTGGCCCTGCATCAACCCATATGCTGCATGAGCGAAGTAGACTACGTCTCCAATCGTGGACTGCACCGCGGAGTGTCTGGCCAATAGCCCGAGTTCGGTTGGGAAGACTGCCCCGGCCGCCAGCACGATCAAGAATAGGAGCAGCACCTGCATGATCCGCACTACCAATCGGGAAGGGGCCCACAGCGTCCGCGCCCTCATCGATGGATGCCTCGGGCTGGACTTCGACTCAGGAGTTGTTGGGCCTTTCAAGTAATGCGCCATCCACTATTGTCGGGCCGAAAGATGTCATCCTAGAGTTGGAGTATGCGGGCTGCGTCGGCCGAACACCGATCGGGCAACCGGTGTGGCCCTATGGGGATAGACAGATACAGGGCTGGGCTAAGCTCGTTGGATAAGTCGTAATAGTAGCGGGGATGGGGTGCGGGGAAGGGGGTGAACAAGTTGGACAACGTGGACATCCCCGCCTTGGCGTGTCAGGCCGCGCAGTTGGACATGATGCCTCCTGCGTAGACGGCGTCGGAGGTGGGGTCGTCCAGCGACGAGTGGGGCCGGCTCTGGTTGTACCAGGCGATGTAGGCCTTTGAAGTGGCCCCGCACCGTGGCGGAGGCGGAGCGGCGCACCGACTCCGACCGACGTGGGCGAAGCAGGATTCGAACCTGCGACTTCCTCGGTGTAAGCGAGGCGCTCTACCGCTGAGCTATTCGCCCTCGGGGGGCTGCCTTGGAGCGCTGGGATGTTTGGGCGGGGTAGTCTTGGCCGACTCTGGATGGAGCAGATACACCTCCTGCACCGCCAACACCTTATCGAGCACCGCCGTCGGGCTCTCCCGGGGCAGGATGGTGAGCCCAAGAGCTCGCAGATGCGCCGTGAGCGGCCCTGGCACCGACTGCTCACCCCGCAAATTGAGTTCCTCAAGGACCTCAAGAGCCCGGTCCAGTTCGACCAAACGGGAGCGTCGGCTGGTGCGCACCTGACCGGATTCGTCCTCCCAGATCAGCTGGACAGCAGTCTTGAGCCGCTGGCTCCCTGGCTTCTCTCTTGGCCTGACCACGTCTTGGTGAACAGACATGATGCGCTTCCAAGGAGGTCCTATGCCCGAGCTCAAGCGAGCGCCGAGTGCAGCCCAAGTGCCGCCATGTCCGCTACCTCAGGGCGCAGCCCCAGGGCGTGAGCCACAAAAGGAGCGACCAATTCCCCGAGCGCCTGCGGACGGAGGTCACCTCGGGCACCACACTGCTCGAGAGATGCAGCCTTCCTGCCCTCGATTCCGCATGGAACGATTAGACCGAATGCTGCGAGGTCCGTCGTCCCATTGAGAGCGAAGCCATGGTAGGTCACCCGGCGGCCGCTCAACTTGACCCCGATCGCGGCCAGTTTGCCGGGCTTGGCCCATACCCCTGTGTAGGGAGGGTCCCGCCAGGACTCGACGCCCAGCATCTGACACGAGTCGATCAGGGCATCTTCCAGGACCCGGAGGTATGCCACCGCATCAAGGCCGGTCTGGTCCAGTTCCACAATTGGGTAGCCCACCAGCTGCCCAGGGCCATGGTAGGTGACGGATCCCCCGCGATCGACCTCGTAATACTCGGCTCCGGAGGCCCTGATGCCCTCCACGCCAGAGAGCAGGTGCGCCGGCTCGCCTCCCCTGCCCATGGTGTAGACGGGGGGATGCTCCATCAGCAGCATGATGTCCTCGGTCAGCTCCCCGGCAGCGCGGGCGGCAGCCAGATGCTTCTGCCAGTCCCAGGCCACGCGATACGGCACCAGGCCGCACCAAACGACCCTGAGCGGTGGGCGCCAGATCCCGGCCATCCTCAACCCGCCGCGGCGGCCGCTGCCTGCACCTGCTGATGAGCGTGGTACGAACTCCGCACCAGAGGCCCCGCCTCGATGTGGGCGAACCCTAGGGTCTCGCCGTACTCCCGGATCTCCACGAACTCTTCCGGGTGCCAGAACCGGTCGCACCGTATGTGCTTGAGCGACGGTCTCAGGTACTGGCCAACCGTGACCAGCTTGACGTCCTGCTCGCGGAGATCGCTCAGCACCTGCTTGACCTCCTCCATTGTCTCGCCCAAACCCACCATCAGCCCGGATTTGGTCTGGGAGCCGGGACCCAACTCACCGGCTCGCCGCAGCACTTCAAGGGAGCGCCGGTACAAGGACTTGGGCCTCACTCTGGCGAAGAGCCTGGGCACGGTCTCGATGTTGTGGTTGAAGACCTCAGGGCGTGACTCCATCACGATCTCCAGGCTCGACTGCGATCCCTGAAAGTCGGGGGTCAGGACCTCCACCTGGCAGCCCGGCACGTCCTGATGAATGGCCCTGATCGTGGCCGCGAAAATCGCGGCTCCCCCGTCCGGGAGGTCGTCGCGGTCCACCGAGGTGATGACCGCATGGCGCAGGCCCATCTCCCCGACCGCAACCGCAACCCGTCGCGGCTCTTCCAGGTCCAGGCCACGGGGACGCCCGGAGGTGACGGCACAGAAGGCGCAGGCTCTGGTGCAGATCTCGCCCAGGATCATGAAGGTGGCCGTCCCGTAGCTCCAGCACTCCCCGAGGTTGGGGCAGCGAGCCTCCTCGCAGACGGTGTTGAGCTTCTGGCCTCGCATGAGCCGATCTATCTTGGAGTAGCTCTCTCCCTGGGGCATTCGCACCGTCAGCCAGGGGGGACGGCGGTCAACTCCCTCTGGCAGCAACTGCTGCCAGATCGGCCTGCCGTCACCAACCGGGCCCCGGCCAGGGATGACGGTGGGACGGTGGTCGGGAACGAGCGGCAAGACCACTTTGGGAGCAACTGAACTGGCGTGGGGCGAACTGTCCATGCGCCCATCGTAGCCGGTACCAGGACCCTGGGCATCCGCCATATTGGTCGCGGGAAAGATGCTCGGCAACGGGCCGGATCAGTAGATGGGCGTCTCGGCGCTAGCCCCTTCCAGCCATCCCTTCACGGCTCCCAGGAAGAGGGCGGCCGCCGACCCGTCGTTGATCCGGTGGTCGAAACTGAGGCAGAGGTTCATCATCGGCCGAATCGCGATGGCGTCTCCCACCACCACCGGTCGCTTGACCACCGCGTCCATGACCAGGATCGCCGCCTGGGGCTGGTTGATGATGGCCTGCGACATCACCGTCCCCAACGCGCCGGCGTTGTTGAGCGTGAAGGTGCCGCCCTCCACATCATCCAGGCGTGACCGGCCCGTCCGGGCTCGGCCGATGAGCTCGTTGGCCGCCTGGGCAAGACCAGCTATGGAATAGCGGTCTGCCTCCCTGACCACCGGGACGATGAGCCCGTCGGGCACGCTCACCGCCAGGCCCAGGTTGACCGCTCGCTGGAGCACGACCGCGTCGCCCTCCAGGACGGCGTTCAGAGAGGGCACCGCCCGGAGCGCCAGGCAGGTCGCCTTCATCGCGAACGGCAGCAGGCTCAGGTCGGCTCCTGTCGCCCGCCGAAACTGCTCTCGGTTGGCAGCCCGGGCCAGGGCCACGCCGCTCATGTCCACCTCGACCATCGTCCACGCATGGGGGGAGGTCTGGCGGCTGCGGACCATGTGCTCGGCGATGGCCCGCCGCATCGGGCTCAAGGGGATCCTCTCTCCGAGGCCAGCCGCCGGCACGGTATCGGTGCGAGCTGCCGAAGGTTCTGCAGCCGGCGGCTGTGCACCGACCGTCGTGGGCCCGCCCTCTAGGAAGAGCAGCACGTCGCGCTTGGTGACCCGGCCTTGAAACCCAGTCCCGATGACCCTGGACAGGTCAACGCCATGCTCCACCGCCAGA
>JAKAVU010000005.1 GCA_021817185.1 bacterium | reverse complement strand
CAAGCCCGGTTGTGAGCGTCTGAGCCAGCGAGTTGTCGGCCGGGATGGAGACCCACTTGTTGGCTAGAAATCCCTGCAGGGCGCCGCCGTCGGCCTGCTCCCAGAGAGTGGCGCTCTTGACGTAGTCCGTGCCCCTGATTTCTCGCAATTGGAAGGTGAGGGAGCCCAGCGTGAAGGTGCCCGAACCCAGGTGGGGCCCCCCCACCTCGAACGTGAAGCTGCCGGTGCCTCCCGACACCGGCACCGTACCCTGCAACTTGTACGAGCGGGCGGTGAGGAGGGCATGCGCTGACGCGCTGATTATCTGAGGGCCGCTCTTGGTGGCCTCGCCGTTCTGGCCACAGCCCGCCAGCAGCAGCGCGAGCAGCGCTCCCGCGGCCAGGGCGGGGATGAGACGCCGTGCGAGTGACCACGGCCGGCGCCGCCAGGTCAAGTCGAAGATCTCGAAGTCACAGTTGCGCGCGGCGGTTGCGGCATCCCTGACCGAGAAGGGTGGATCGGCGTGGTGGCCGTTGTCAAGGCAGGTACACTCGGGTGCCAGGATGGCCATGTTCGATCTGTCGGGAAAGGTGGCTCTGGTGACGGGGGCTTCGAGGGGCCTGGGGCGCGCCAACGCGCTCGCGCTCGCCAGAGCCGGCTGCGACGTGGTGGTGGCGGACCTTCTGGTGGAGTCCGACCCGGAGCTGGAGCGGGTCGCAGAAGCCAGCGACAGCGTGATGGCGCGGGTGATGGTGACCGATCGGGTCGTCTTCACGGAGCGCACCGCCCGGGAGATCCAGGCCCTCGGGAGACGGTCGGAGGCGGTTCGCATGGACGTGGCCGACTTCCAGATGGTGCGGGAGGTGGTCGACCGGATGGTGGAGCAATTCGGCCACCTGGACATCCTGGTCAACAACGCGGGGGCTCACGATCATGTCGCCCAAATCATGGACCAATCGCCCGAGCTGTGGGAGCGGGATCTCAGGGTTAACCTGACCGGGGCCTACAACTGCAGCCAGGCGGCTTGGCCGCACATGCGCGCGCGCAACTTCGGACGGCTGATCTTCATGTCCTCCATCGCCGGTATCGCCGGCGGTTTCGGACAGGCCAGTGTCAGCACCACCTCCGCGGGGCTGCTCGGACTGATGCGGTCGCTGGCGCTGGAGGGCGCCCGGCACGGCATCACCAGCAACGCGGTGGTGCCGGGGATCATCGCCACCGAGTCGTTCCGCACCACCCCTCCCGAGATGGTCGACCGGATGGTGCTGAGAACCGCGATGCGGGCCCCAGGGACCCCCGAGGACGTCGCCGCCGCGGTCTGCTATCTCGCCAGCGAAGAAGCCGGATACGTCACCGGAGTCCAGCTCCCGGTGGCCGGCGGGATTGACCTTTTCACCTTCTGATTTGCGGGGTCGGCTGAGCAAAGCGCGCAACTTGGCGGCGGGCCTGCTATAGTACCGGCCGCCAGACAGTTCCGGGCGGCGATACAAGGCACGACCGAGTGGTCCTGGCTAGCTTCGTGTTGGAGGATGCTCGGATTGAGCCTCGTCGACGTCACCCTGACCTGCCGGGAGTGCGGGTCGGAATTCATCTTTACGGCCGGGGAACAGCAGTTTTATCAGTCGAAGGGCTTGGTCAACCAGCCCACCCGCTGCCAGCCCTGCCGGCAGCTGGCCAAGGCGTCCCGTCAGGGCTCGGCAGGAGGTTACGGCTCCTCGGGCCCGCGGCCCCCGCGGCAGATGCATGAGGTCGTCTGTGCCGACTGCGGCACCCTGACCCAGGTGCCGTTCGAGCCCAAGTACGATCGGCCCGTCTACTGCAGCGCCTGCTTCGAGAACCACCGGGTAGCCCGCTGATCAGGGATCTGCTCGCGGCGCGTGCTCGAGCAGATCCGCCATCGCCAGGTCCAGAGCATCCGGGTCTGCCGAGCAGGCCCGGATGATGAGGTTCCCGCGCACCCTCTGCGGGTAGGAGCCGAAGTGCACCTGCGGGTACTCCTCGCCGAGTCGGGTCAGGATCGGGTAGAACTGCGACTCCGGCACGCCCTGGAAGTGCGCCTCTCGATAGCTGACCGCCCGCTCGCCGCCGCAGAAGGTCGGAATGGCCTCCTGCTCGACGATCGCTCGGAGCTCGTGAGGGACCCCGGGCAGGGCCAGAATCCAGCGCGGCTCGCTGCCGTCAGGTAGCGGAATCGCCACTGGGGGCGCCATCCCCACGGGATTGCGCAGCACCAGCGCCCCCCGGGGCACCAGGGCCATCTTGCGGTTGCCCTCGTTGGGTTCCGGACCCGGCACCCGGCCCTCGGCGTGCATCCGCGCCACCCGCTGGCGGATGCGGGCCATGGTCGCCGGATCTTCCACCAGCTCCAGGCCGAGAGTGTCGGCGAGGGCCGCCATGGTGCGGTCGTCAGGGGTCGGCCCCAAGCCTCCGCAGCAGAATACCCGGGCCACCCGCTGGCTCACCGCCGCCCCCACAACCTCGGAGATCGCCATCGGCTCGTCCGGCACGACCGTGATCCGAGCCACCGGAAACGGGGTCTCCCGGAGCTGAGCGGCGAGCCAGTTGGAGTTGGTGTCGAGGGTGTGACCGGACAGAACCTCGTCCCCGATCGCCACGATCCAGCTGTGCGCGCTCAACAGCCGGGCGCCCGGCCAGCCGGCGGCGGTACCCAGCGTCGATCGGGAGAAATGGCGGTTGCGGGGTCCACCCCGATATAATCCGGCAGCTTGGGCCGCCACCGCTGGCACGATCAGGCCCGCCCCAACAGTTCTCAGGAAGTCTTGCCGCGCGGCTGGGAGGTCATCGCGCTCATGAACCGAACCGACCTGATTCCGATCCTGGTGGCCGGGGTGCTGGCCCTCCTCTACGGGGGGGTGCTCACCCGCTGGGTGATGCGGCGCTCCCCCGGCAACGAGCGGATGCAGGAGATCGGCCAGGCGATCCGGGAGGGCGCCTCGGCGTATCTCAACCGGCAGTACTCGATCATCGCGGTGATTGGGGTGGTGCTGGCAGTTGTGCTGGCTCTGGGAGGGCTGGTCAGCTCCGCCTTGGGCTGGCAGACGGCGCTGCTCTTTTTGTTCGGCGCGGCTCTGTCCGCCAGCGCCGGGTATGTGGGCATGAACGTCTCGGTCCGCAGCAATTACCGGACCGCCGAGGCGGCTCGCGGCGGGATTGGGCCGGCACTGCGCGTGGCCTTCAACGGGGGCGCGGTGACGGGCTTCTTCGTGGTCGGATTCGGCCTCCTGGGGGTCACGATCGCGTTCTGGATCATGGACAAGCCCCAGGCGATCGTCGGACTGGCCTTTGGCGCCTCGCTGATCTCGGTGTTCGCCCGCTTGGGCGGTGGCATCTACACCAAGGCGGCCGACGTCGGGGCCGACCTGGTGGGCAAGATCGAGGCGGGGATTCCTGAGGACGACCCCCGCAATCCGGCGGTCATCGCTGACAACGTGGGCGACAACGTGGGTGACTGCGCGGGCATGGCCGCCGACCTCTTCGAGACCTATGCGGTCACCGCGATCGCGGCGATGCTGCTGGGGGGCCTGGAGTTCCACAACTTCGCGCTCACCGTCTACCCCCTCATGCTGGGGGCGATCAGCATCGTGGCTTCAATCATCGGCACCTGGTTCGTGCGCGTCGGTAAGGGTGGCTGGATCATGGGCGCGCTCTACCGCGGCCTGGTGGCGGCCGCAGTGGTGTCAATCGTCGGCTTCGCGATCCTCACCGTGGCGCTCAACTCCAGCGGCGCCCTCTCCGCGCGCGTTTTGGGACACCCGGTCATCGACCTGTTCTACTCCGGGGTGATCGGGATCGTGATCACGGTCCTGATCGTGGCCATCACCGAATACTTCACGGGCTCCCAGTTCAGTCCGGTTCGGGGGATCGCGCGCGCGTCGCAGACCGGGCACGCGACCAACATCATCGCCGGACTCGCCGTGGGCCTGGAGGCGGCCGCGCCACCCGTTTTTGTGATCGGCGTTGGGATTCTCGGCGCCTACGCGCTGGCGGGCCTCTACGGGATCGCGATCGCCGCCATGGCGCTGCTCAGCATGGTCGGGATCGTGGTCGCGATCGACGCCTACGGCCCGATCACCGACAACGCCGGTGGCGTGGCGGAGATGGCCGACCTGCCGGAGTCGGTGCGCAACGTCACCGACCCGCTGGACGCGGTGGGCAACACCACCAAGGCGGTGACCAAGGGGTACGCGATCGGCTCCGCGGCCCTGGCGGCGCTGGTCTTGTTCGCCGGCTACACCCTCACTCTGGGGAACCACCACTACAACTTCAGCCTCAGCAACCCCAGCGTCATCGTGGGCCTGCTCTTCGGGGGAATCCTGCCGATGCTCTTCGCCTCCCTCTCGATGCAGGCGGTCGGCCGCGCCGCGGGCGGGGTGGTGGATGAGGTGAGGCGTCAGTTCCGGGAGATACCCGGGATCATGGACGGCACCGGCCGGCCTCTTTACGGACGCTGCGTGGCGATCGTGACCAAAGCTGCCCAGCGCGAGATGATCATCCCCGGGCTGATCCCAGTGGTCGCACCGATTTTGGTGGGATTCATTCTCGGCCCGGTGGCACTCGGGGGGATGTTGATCGGCACCATCGTGGTGGGGCTGTTCGTCGCCCTCCAGATGACCTCAGGCGGCGGCGCCTGGGACAACGCCAAGAAGTACGTGGAGGAGGGCAACTACGGCGGCAAGGGGACCGAGACCCACGCCGCCGCGGTGACCGGGGACACGGTCGGGGATCCCTACAAGGACACCGCCGGGCCTGCGATCAACCCGATGATCAAGGTGGTCAACATCATCGCCATCCTGATCGCGCCGATCATCGCGACCCACTACCTCATCCACTGACGCGGAAAGGATGCGGCCGGTTGGCCGCGCCCGGCGGGGAGAGTTGATGGCAGAGAGCGAGCAGTCGGAGTACCTGGAGGAGATCGCCGACCTGCGGTCGCGGCTGGCGCAACTGGTCGAGGGGGGCGGCGATCCGGTGCTCATCGACGAGTTCACCGTCGAGGTGCGGATCCTGGAATCCCTCCTGCTGGCGGCCCGCGAGCTCAATCTCCAGTTGCAGCTCGACCCAGAGCTGGGAGAGCGCCTGCTCCTGCGGGGCCTGTCCCCGCTCAGCTTCCAGGACGTGTACAGCTTCGTCTACGACGCCACCATGGAGATCGATTTGCAGGGGCGGGAGTTGGCCCGGGCGATTGGCGAGACCGACTTCGCCGCCCTCCTCAGGGATTGAGCATCGCTCCTCATCGCCGACCGCGATCAGGTCCGCCGCCGCGCCGCCCGTCGCGAATCATGAGCCGGCCGAAGCGTGTCTTGAGATCGGCTCCTGATCATGGCTATCGGTCGAATTCGGGGATTGGCGCATAATGTAGTCATCGCTACAATGTGGTCGCGGGCTACCCGCCCTGCGGCCAGATCCACCCAGGAGGTGCCGCATGGCTGATCAGCAACGCACAGAGCCGGAAGTCCGACAGGCGATCGTGGAGGCGGCCGCCTCGCTCTTCCGAAACCAGGTCATGTCCCACACCGGCCACGCCAACCTATCGGGGCGTCTTTCGTCAGAGGAGATGATCTTGACCGTGGACGGCATGGTCCGCGAGCTGACCGTCGACCGCATGGCCAGGCTCCGGCTCGACGGCAAGGTCGTGGAGGGAACGCTCGATCCCACCAACGCCGAGATCGTGGCGATGCACGGAGAGGTCTACCGCACTCGCGCCGAGGTGGGGGGGATCATCCACACCCACTCGCCCAGCCTGCTCGCCTTCGCGCTGGCGAACCGGCCCCTCCCCTGCCGCTACGAGGCGCTTCTTCGCTTCGGCCAGGCCGCCGAGGTGCCCGTCGTGCCCTGGGCGCCCCGCGGTTCGGAGCGGTCCGTCGCCGGAATCGTGGAGGCGATTCGGGAGCATCCCTCGACGCAGGCCGTGCTCCTCGGGAACCATGGCGTCCTGGTCTTCGGCAGCACCCCTCAGGCGGCGGCTGCCCTGGTGACGGTGCTGGAGGAGGCGGCCGAGGCTGAACTCGCGGCAACGCAGGTCGGCGGTGCCGAGGAGTTTCCCGCGGGGGCCCTGGAGGACGTCCGGACCGCCATGGCCCGGGTGCGGTCATGACCGCTCCCGGGGGAGATGAGCTGGAAGCGATCCGCGACTCCTACCGCGAGCTCACCGGAGGGGTCCCCGAGTCGATCGAGGCCCGGCTAAGGGTCGCTGGGGCCACCGGCCGGGAGGCGGCGGTGGCGTCCGTAGAGGCCACCCGGCGGGCGCTGATCATGGAGAATCCACTCGGACGCAGGGTGGGTCAGATAGTCCACTTCGCGCAGCTGGTCGCCCTGCAAAGGGGCGCGCCGGCGCGTCTGCATGCCCGGGCCGCGCTCCGCGCCGGAGCGACGCTGGCAGAGCTGACCGGAGCTGCGGAGCTGGCCCTGATCACCGCTGGCATGCCGGCCTACTCGTTAGGGATCGAGATCTGCGCGGAGCTCCTGGAGGAGGCGGGATCGCCAGGTGAGCGGCCCTAGCCGCCGGACCAGTCCAGATTCGACACCGGCGGCGGGCGCACCCGAGTTCAGATCGGCGCTTCAGCCACTGAGCCAGGACGTCGGGTTCCGGCTGGGCCGGGCCCACCGCCACCTGCGCGCCAGCTGGGAACGGGCGATCGCCGATCTTGGCGTCACCGCCCCGCAGGCGGCGGCGCTAAGAGCGGCGGTGGCCCAGCCTGGCCAGGCCCTGCGGGGCCTGGCCAGGGTTCTGGGTACCGACCCCATGAATGCTCGACGGCTGGCGATCGATCTGGAGCGCCTGAACCTGGTCGAGGTCCGAACGTCGGTCCGAGATCGCCGGGCCAAGGGTGTCTGGCCGACCGAACTCGGCACCACCCTGGCCGAGGAACTCTCGCGCCGAGCACGGGCGCGGCGGCGATCTCTGGAGCGCGAGCTCGGGACAGCCGCCTACCGGCAGCTCGAGGAGCTCTTGGAGCAGTTGTTAGCGACTGACGCCCTCGGCGACCGCACTCCCTGACCGGCCCGGTCCGCTCCCGCTACCCAGCCATCCCCGAGGCTCCGTGGCGGCAGAGCTCACAGACCCCGTGGCCGACCAGCTCCACACGCTCGACGTGGAAATGGATCCGCGAGGAGATCCGGTCCACCCAGTCGGGAACCTCGGGCACACTGACGTCGAAGGTGGCCCCGCAGAGATCGCAGAGGAGATGCTGGTGAGACTCGTTTCCGACCTGCACCGCCTCGTAGGCGTTGCTGTGGCCGAGCTGGACCCGGCGCGCCAGACCCATCTCCACCAGGAGGTCGAGGGTGCGGTAGACGGTGGTGCGTTGGAAGCCGGGGACCTTGTGAGAGATACTGGCACAGAGCTCGTCGGCGGTCGCGTGTCCCGGACTCTCGAGCAGTGCCGAGTACACCAGCCGCCGCTGGGGCGTGAGCCGCTTGCCCTTCTCCCGCAGCATCTCGAGCCGGTCCATGGTGAGAAGATGATAGCTGTTGGCAGCTATTGCAACAATTGCGGCTGGGGGGCTGCGGGCTCCCGGCTATGATCAAAGTGGAGTGGGTAGTGGATGAATGACTCCCAACGGCTGGCGGCCGTAGAGGATGCGCTGGCCAGGGTGCAGGATCCGGAGTTGCACCGGCCGATGATGCAGCTGGGCATGCTCAAGAACCTGCGCCTGGACGGCACGACGGTGCGGCTGCGAGTGGTCCTGACCACCCCGGCCTGTCCGCTCAAGGACCGGATCGAGGGCGAGATCCGGGCGGCGGTGGTGGGGCACGTCGACGGAGTGGACCGAGTCGAGCTGGAGTGGGATGCGGATGTCAGCCGCACCCGCGGTGTGACCGGACGCCAGGAGATCCCCGGGGTGCGGAACATCGTCGCGGTCTCCGCCGGCAAGGGTGGCGTGGGCAAGACCACAGTCGCGGTCAACCTGGCCTTTGCCCTCCTGCAAAGCGGTGCGCGTGTGGGCCTCTTGGACGCTGACATCTACGGGCCGAACGTCCCGATCATGCTGGGGCTGGAGGAGCGCCCGTCGGCCCAGGACGGCAGGATGATCCCACTCGCCAAGAACGGCCTGGAGGTGGTCTCGATCGGGACCATCATCGACCCTGACAAACCGGTCATCTGGAGGGGCCCGATGCTGGCGGGGGCACTCCGCCAGTTCCTGTTCGAGGTCAATTGGGGAGAGCTCGACTATCTCATCTGCGACCTTCCCCCCGGCACCGGGGACGTCCAGCTGACCCTTGCCCAATCCATACCCCTCACCGGTGCGGTCATCGTCACCACCCCCCAGGACGTCTCCCTGGCCGACGTGGGACGGGGGATCGCGATGTTCGAGCAGCTCCGCGTGGGCATCCTGGGGGTGATCGAGAACATGAGCGGGTTCGTCTGCCCCCACTGTGGAGAGATGACCGATGTGTTCAGCCGCGGCGGTGGGCGCCAGCTGGCCGCGGCCCGCCAGGTCCCGTTCCTGGGCGAGATCCCACTCGATCCAGCGGTGCGGGTGGGTGGAGGTGCGGGGCTGCCCCTCGTGCTCGCCCAACCGGAGTCGGCGCAGGCCAGGATCTTCGCGGAGGTCGCGGCCCAGCTGGCGGGACAGATCAGCCAGGTCAACTTCGAGGCGGCGGCGGCCCCGGTGATGCCTGCTGGCCCCCGCGTCCGGCTGGGCTAGAGGGGGCTCTCCCCCGCCGCCGGGACCAGCTTCGAGACCGCGGCGGCCGCCGCGCGGCGGATGACCTCTCGCGCGCTCCCGTCGGGGGTGTACACCCGCATCCACACCGTCCGCACCGGGAGCAGCCGGGCCAGGAGTTGAGGGGCGGCCTCGACCTCCACCTTGCCGGAGATGGGATCGAAGATGTTCAGCTGCTCGCCGGCCCGCGCTGGGTTCTCCGGCCTGGGGGAGGTGCTGGCCAGGTCCACCTCCAGGGGAACCTCAGAGAGCGCTGTGGGCAGCTCTTCGCGGATCCGGTCCTCGAGGAAGCCCGCGTCCCGAAGCGTCGCCGGCTCGTCGTCGCCTCCGACTTCCCGGAACGCTTCATAGGCAAGCTGCCACGGGAGCGTGCGGCTGGTGACGGCCTCCCAGCCCCGGCCCAGCTCGGCCTCGTCGGCGGTCCGCGGATGCCGCTGCAGCCGCTCGACCTCGCCCAGCAGGGACCAGTCGGTCAGAAGTTGGTACTCCTCCAGGTGTTCCAGGGGACTACCCGGGGGCAGCAGCTTCCAGCAGGTGCGCGCGAACACCGGTCGAAGATGCAGGTCGATCCGCCGCACGGTTCGGTGAAAGTAGATGTGGTTGTACATGTACAACCGGGCGGCGAGGAACCCCTCGAGCGCCGGAGCCCCGTGCTGGTGCAGCACCAGCGAACCGTCCTTGATGAACATGTAGTGGCGCAGTCGGGCCACATCCACGGGGCCGACCCCCACCCCGCACATGTAGGCATCCCGGGGCACGTAGTCCAGGTTGTCGGTGCTGACCGCCCCGCAGAGAACCGCCTTCAGGGCGCCGAGCCAGCTCGGAGGGGCGAATCCGGGAAGGGGAGCCGGGGCCATCACGAACGCGACCCATCTGGGGTCGATCCGCTCGTGCTCACCGAAGCGGCCCGAGGGGCTCCGGCGCAGGGAGGCGATCAGGTCCTGCAACGGCCCCATCACCAGGGCGCGCCCCAGGTCCTCATGATCGAGGCCGAATCGAGCCAGAACCTGGCTGTCGAAGAAGTGTCCAAAGGGACCGTGGCCGCTGTCATGGAGCAATCCGGCGACCCGCATGGTCTCGACCACCAGCGGCTCGGAGGGCAGGTCGGGGAAGCTCTCGCGCAGGCTGGGATACAGGTGCTCTGTGATCCGCCCCGAGAGATGCATCGCGCCGACCGCATGCTGAAAGCGGGAGTGCTCGGCGGTGTGGAAGACCCACCAGGCGGACTGCAGCTGGTGGATGCGGCGCTGGCGCTGCATCCACGGGTGATCCAGCAGGGCCTGCTCGGAGCTGGAGCCGTCACCCAGCTGCTTGGTGATCTGACAGTACTCGTAGATGGGATCGGCGAGCAGGTTGACGGCATCGTAAACTCGCTCCGGCCCGCTCGCGGGCGGGTGGGGTGCCGCCAATCTCAGTCCGGCTTGCTGAACTGGCGCATGGCGGCTGCCAGCATGACCACCGCCGCAGCCATGATCATGGCGACTTCAAACCACACCGGCAGCACCCAGGCCCCCCAGCTGATGCCGGGGTTGAGGGTCCGGGCCAGGGGTGGGGGAAGCTGGATCTGGCTGAACACCGCCTCCCGGAAGGGAGCGACCGCGTAGGAGAGGGGATCGATCTTGCTGAGCACGGCCAGCCAGGCGGGCAGGTCGCTGAGCGGGAAGATCGCGCCCGACAGGAAGAACATCGGCAACACGAAGAACTGGGTGACCATCTGGAAGGACTCCACCTGGGAGATACGGGCGGCCAGCATCACCCCGAAGGCGGTGAGCGCAAAGGAGGTCAGCAGCATCTCGCCCAGCAGGGTCAGGATCATGACCGGGCTGTAGGGAACCCCGACGGTGCCGGCCAGAGCCAGGATGATCGCTCCCTGAATGCTGGCCACGGTGGCGCCGCCCAGGCACTTCCCCAAGACCAGCGTCCAGCGGTGCACCGGGGCGACCAGCATCTCGCGCAGGAAACCGAACTCCCGATCCCAGACGATCGACATCGCCGAGAAGATCGAGGTGAACAGGATCGTCATCCCCAGAACTCCCGGGAACATGAAGGTGCGGAAGTTGAAGTGCTCGGTTTGGCTGATCAAGGGGGACAGTCCGGTCCCCAGGATGTAAAGGAAGAGGATGGGCTGCGCCAGCGAGGTCACAATGCGCAGCCGGTTGCGGAGAAAGCGGATCAGCTCCCGTTTCCACACGACCAGGATCGCCCGCAGGTCGTCAGCCAGCCCGTTCCCCGCCACCCGGACCGGCGCGACCGCTGGCATCGACTGCTGGCGAGCCTGTGCCACTAGCGGCTCCTGGCCCGCATCCACGGGTTCTGCCGCATCTTGTCAGAGCCGCTCACCTCGGCGTCCCGGATGGTACGGCCGGTGTAATTCATGAAGACGTCGTCCAGGGTCGGCCGGGCGACGCGCACGGAGAGGATCCGAATGCCCAGCTCGGCGAACAGCCGGGGGACGAACTCCTCCCCCTGATTCACGAAGAAGGCGACCGCTCCCTCGCTCATCCTGGCGTCCAGGTCGAAGTGCTCGGCAAGCTGACGGATGGTGGCGGGATCGTCGCTGGTGTGCAGCTCCACGCGGTCCTGGCCGACACTGGCCTTGAGCGCCTCCGGGGTGTCGCTGGCCACGATCAGGCCATTGTCGATGATGGCGATGCGGTCGCAGTACTCAGCCTCATCCATGTAGTGGGTGGTGAGGAAGATGGTGATCTTCTCCCGCTTCTTCAGCTCGGTGATGTAGCCCCAGATGTGCGATCTCGTCTGCGGGTCCAAGCCCACCGTCGGTTCGTCCAGGAAGAGCACCCGGGGTGAGTGCAGGAGGCCTCGGGCGATCTCCAGACGGCGCTTCATTCCGCCCGAGAAGGTGCGCACCAGGCTGGCGCGCCGGTCCCACAGCCCCACCATCTCCATCACCTGCTGCAGCCGGTCCTGGACCTGGCTCTTGGGCACACCGTACAGCTCGGCGTGAAAGCTGAGGTTCTCGGTGGCGGTGAGGTAGTCGTCCAGGGTGGTGTCCTGGAAGACCAGGCCGATGTGACGCCGAACCTGCGCCTGCTCCCGGACCACGTCGAATCCGGCGACCAGGGCTCTGCCCGCACTGGGGCGGGTGATGGTGCAGAGCATGGAGATGGTGGTGGACTTGCCAGCCCCGTTGGGGCCGAGGAAACCGAAGGTCTCCCCGGCCGCGACCTGGAAATTGACCCCCTTGACCGCCTCCAACTCACCATAGCTCTTGCGCAGGTCCTCAGCCAGGACCGCGGCTGCGCCGCTCAATCGCGCGGTCCCGATCCCCTGCTGCATCACGGTCACCGGTCAAGCTTGCCACGAGGGGCCGACCGCGCGCCAGGACCCGATCCAACCCCGACCGGGCCACCTGGCTCCGGTCAGGGACAGCCTCCAGCCCCCGTCCTGTGAGCGGGGGTGGGAGCGGCCAGCAGCGATCTCAGCCGTTCGAGCAGGGCGACCCCGACAGGGCTGCCCCATCCGCTGCAGGCGTTCCAACCGGGGTGCGCCGAGTAGGCTCCGTTGCTGCCATCGACCACTTCGCGGGTTACCCCTTCGGGGGCCAACTGCTGGTACAGAAGCGGGTTCAGGTGGCCCAGGTCCCGGCCTACGGCGCCCGCGCAGATCGCGACCAGCGCCGCCAACAGCGGCGCCACCGCGCTGGTGCCACCGAAGACCGCCGCCTGCTGGTCCACCAGGACGCGGTAGCCGGTCTCAGGGTCCGCGTCGCCGGCCAGATCCGGCAGGCCCCGGCCGTGGAAGTGGCCCGGATTGACCGACGGCGGCACCCCAATCCCCACCTGCCAGCTGGGCAGCGGAAACACCGCGCTCACCCCGCCCCCGGTCGCGCCGTCCTGGGGCTGGTCGTTCCACACCACCTCACTTTCGATAGCGCCGGCTGCCGCCACCAGGCGGGTGCCTCCGCAGGCGAGCACGTAGGGGCTCGCCGCCGGGTAGTCCACATGGGCCAGGCCGTCGTTGAGGCCGTCCCCGGAGCCGTTGTCGCCGGCGGCGACGCAGACCGTCATACCCACCAGTGCGGCATCCTGAAATGCGTGCTCGAACGCCTGCACGGTGGCCGCCGGCCAGCCCGCTTCGGGGCCGCCCCAACTGATCGAGAGGACGGTGGGGGTGTTCTCCTGGTCATGAACCGCGGCCGACACCGCGGCCAGGAACCCCTGGTCGGTGTTGGGGGCGAAGTAGACCGCCAGCTTGGCATCAGGTGCGACGGACCCTGCAACCTCGAGGTCGAGAGCGACCTCCCCGTCCGGCCCGTTGGGATCTCCGGTGGGCCGGTTGGCACCGCCGTCGACCGGAACCGGCACCACGGTCGGAGGCGCCAGGCCAAGGCCGGCGAAGTAGCTCTGGAGATCCGCAGGTTGGTACCCTCCTCCCAGCTCCAGCAGGCCGATGCACCGGCCCCGGGCCCAGCTCGAAGCCGGATAGCGGTAGACAGCGGCCACCTGGGTTGGATAGAAGCTCAGCGGGGCCGCCTGGTTGAGGGGCATGGGCGAGCTCGGCAGAGGCAGCCGCCGCAGCCGGGGCGGCATAAATGGCCCGGAGTCCAGACCGAGCACCGCCACCACCACCTCGGTCAGATCGACGGGAACAACCGGTCCTGATAGCACTCTTCGGCGCGGCGGGGTGGTGGTGGCGTCGGTCTCGAACTGCGCCCCGAACAATGACGAGATCTGGGTCAGAGGTGCCGCCAGCACCACCTCGCGTCGTTCCGGCCGGGTCCTGACCACGCGCAGGCCACGGGTCGCCGCCCAGCTCCGAACGGTCGTGATGTCACCGGGGCTCGCTCCCCGCAGCTGCCCCAACTCCGAACGAGCGACAAAGCCGCCAGTTGAGACTGACTCGGCGCCTTCCCCGCCGATCCCGGCAACGGCTCTGTCCGTGCGCGGGCGCAGGATCAGTGTGAACTCGAGATCTGGCTCGGGCGGCCCGCTCGGCGCCTCCTGTCGGCCAGGTGGGGGCAGTTGACCACTCATCCCCAGCAGTATCGCCGGTTCTCCGACCGGCGACGAACCACCTCGGTCGCCGAGTCCGCCCTCGGCGTCATCATGGGCGCCATGGCCTCGCTCCCGGAGCTGATCGCGGATGCCATCGCACACCCCATCTCGGGCTGGGACTTCTCCTGGGTCGCGGGCCGGATGCGGTCCACGGCGCCACCCTGGAGCTACGATCGGATCGTCGCGGTGGCGGCCGCCCGCTCGCCGGATCTGCTGGACCTGGGAACAGGTGGCGGCGAGTGGCTGGCACAGCTCCGGAGCCGGCCCCCCAGGACGGTGGCAGTCGAGGGGCTGGCGCCCAACGTCAGCGTGGCCCGGGCTCGCCTCGAGCCACTTGGCATCGAGGTGCTCCCGTACCAAGGACCGTCCGACAACATGACCCAAACGGCGCATGAGCCCCAGTTGCCATTCCCGGACGCGTCGTTCGCTCTCATCGTCAACCGCCACGAGTCCTTCGTGGCGGCCGAGGTGCACCGCGTGCTGAAACCGGGCGGGCTGTTCATCACCCAACAGGTGGGCTCATACGACTCGGTGCGGGCGCTGCTGGGCGCGCCCGCGGCGGGGCCAGCAGCCAGCTGGAGCGTGGCCGAGGCGAGACGCCAGCTGCAGGCGGCGGGCCTGACGATCGAGGCGGCACGGGCGGTGCGGATCCAAACCAAAGTGGACGACGTCGGCGCCCTGGTCTGGTACCTGCGGGCGGTTCCATGGGAGATCCCGGACTTCACGGTGGAGCGGTACCTGGATCGCCTTCAGGAGCTCCACCAGAGGTGTGCCACCGGCCCTCTCAGCTTCTCGGAGGAGCGGTTCATCGTCCAGGCGCGCAAGCCGCAGCCGTGATCCGACTGGTGGATGCCCCAGCTCAGCGCGGCCTGGGGTATGGAGCGGCCGCGGGCCAGGGATCCTAATGCTCCAGAGCCAGTCCCCTGGTGATGTGCAGCACCCCCACGAAGTTGCGGAACACCTCCAGGGGTGCGGCGCCCCCCACCATCACCTCGGTGTCACCGATTCGGCTGACGTCTCGGATGGCGGTCGCCAGCTCCGCCAGGTCTGCGTTGCGCATCCTCAGCTTGAGGGTGGGATGCCCCGCGAATTGGGGCGCGCGCATGGAGTCGAGTCCCCGGATGGCGGCGCTGGCGGCATCCCGGATCAGCTCTCGTGCCCGCTCGGGGTGCAGATTCTGAGCGGCCATCCGGGTCACTGAACGCTTGACCACCGCTGCTGTCACCCCCAGGCAGATGGCGGCGGTCTGGGAAGCTGTGTGCTGATCGCCGCTCACCAGAGCGATGGGGACCCGGAAGTGCGCCGCCACCAGGGCGTTGATCCCCGCCTCTCCGACCATGGTGCCGTCGAGCTCCGCCGCCAGCACCGCTGAGGGATTGTAGGTGTGCGACAGCGTGGACGGGGGGCCGTCCACAGACCCGTGGTAGCCGATGAAGAAGATCGCCTGGAAGGTCTCGTCCAAACCCTCCATCATGTAGAGCGGCTTGTGCCTGCCCGATAGGTAATCGGCCCGCCCGTGGATCTGGTCGGGGGCAAGGTTCTGCATCGCCCCGTGCGAGTCGTTGACCAAGAACTCGGTCGCGCCTGCGGCGGCGGCGCCGTCGATCGCCGCGTTGACCTCCGCCAGCAGCAACCGCCGCCCCAGTTCGAACTCCGGACCGGGGCCGCACTGCTGCCAGTCGACCACCCCGGCAACGCCCTCCATGTCGCATGAGATGTAGACCTTCACGAGTAGCCTCCAGGTGCGCGGTTGTCGAGTGTCATGGGCGCGGACTCCGGCGGGTGATCCGGTCGAGCTCGACCCAGTCCTCGGCGCTGGCGACCCAGCTGGCCGCTGCGACATTGGCGGCGACCTGCTCTTCGCTCATCGCTCCTGCGATGACCGAAGAGACCGCGGCCCGACCCAGCAGAGCGCCGATCGCGACCTGCAACAGCGTGATCTCCCGCTCCCGCGCGAAGGCCTGCAGCGCCTCCAGCACATCGAACTTGGCCTGATCGGCAAGACTGGCGGCGTTGGCCCCTGACGAGAGCCTGGTCCCCGGCGGCGCCGGTTCCCCGCGTCGGTACTTGCCGGTCAGCAGGCCGCTCGCGAGCGGGAAGTAGGGCAACAGGCCGATTCCCAGATGCTCGATCGCGGGCAACACCTCGCGCTCGATCCCGCGCTCCAGCAGGCTGTACTCGTCCTGCGAGGAGGTGATCTCGGTGAGGCCGCGGCTGCGTGCGGTCCACTGCGCATCGACCAGCTGCCAGCCGGCGAAATTGGACACTCCCAACCAGCGCACCTTGCCCTCTTTGACCAATTCGTGAAGCGCCCCCAGGGTCTCCGCGATCGGAGTGTTGGGGTCCGGCTCGTGCATCTGGTAGAGGTCGATGTGGTCCACCCCCAGCCGCCCCAGGCTGCCCTCCACCGCCTTCCGGATGTACTCCGGAGAGCCGCGCCGGTCCGAGGGCTCCAGCCCCTCCTTGAACATGCCGAACTTGGTGGCGATGAGTGCCAGATCGCGGCGGCCCCGAAGCGCCGCTCCCAGGTAGCGCTCGCTTTCCCCGCCGCCATAAATGTCGGCGGTGTCGAACAGATTGATCCCGTGGTCCAGCGCCGCGTCGACCACCGCTCGGGCGCCGGCCTGGTCGAGTCTGCGGCCGAAGTTGTTGGTGCCGACTCCGATCTCGGAGACCTCCGGGCCGAGCGGACCCAGCCGCCGCCTGCGCAACTGACTGCTCACAAATCTGCTCCCTGCTCCCACCATGGCGACGGCCGACCGCCGGCCCGTGCCCTTCCCCATGATGCCAGGGCGACGCGTACCGGCCGGCAAGCGGACGACTCAGCGATGGAGTCGATCAGCCCCGCGGGTCCTTGCCGTTCCCCTCCGGCGCGCCCCTGATCCCGGCGACCAGTTTGTCCAGTCGATCCGCGAGCACGGTCATGTCCTCGTCGCTCAGGTAGCGGGCGAAGTCCTCCTCCACCGCGACCTGCAGGGCCGCCAGCAGCTCCCACATGAGCTCCCGCCCGGCCGGGGTCGCCTCCACCCAGATGAGGCGCCGGTCCCTGGTGGAAGCCCGTCGTGCGACCAGCAGCCGCTTCTCGAGGCGGTCGACGATGCGGCTCACCCCGCTCTTGCTGAAGCAGGTGGCATGGGCCAGCTCCAGCATCCCCATACGACCGCCGGCGGCTGCCCCGAGCCGCACCACCACCTCCGCCTCGGAGAGGGAGAGTCCGGTCGCCAGTTCCAGCCGCCGACTCAAGGAGACCTCCAGCAGCCGGTGCGCCTGGAGCAGGCTCAGGGTGGCGGCAACCGGGGAGAGGCCCTCATCCATGATGGGTTCCCGGAAGCGGCGGCCTTCCCCCTGGCTGGGGCGCCACCTCACCCGGAGTCGGGCCGCATCCGGCGGACTGACCCGCGCCCTCAGCCCTGCACGACCGGGTTGGTGAGCCGACCAATCCCCTCCACCTCCACCTCGATCCGATCGCCCGGTCGCAGAAAGCGCGGCGGCTGGCGCTTGTATCCGACCCCCGAGGGGGTGCCGGTGGCGATGACGTCGCCGCACTCCAGCGTTATTCCCGACGAGATGAAGCTGATCGCCTCCGCCACCGAGAACAGCATCGCGGCGGTGCTCCCGACCTGCACCGCCTCCCCGTTCAAGTAGGTTCTGAGCGTTAGCTGCTGGGGGTCCGCCACATCCGCGGCCAGGGTGAGACCCGGACCCATCGGACAGAAGGTGTCCAGCGCCTTGCCCATGGTGTACTGCCCGGTCTGGAACTGCAGGTCCCTGGCGCTGACGTCGTTCATAGGCGCGTAGCCCCCCACGAACTTGAGCGCATCCTGCTCTCCCACCCGGTGGCAGCGCCTTCCGATCACCACCGCCAGCTCACCTTCGTAGTCCACCTGCCGGCTGATCCCCGGCAGGTGGATCGGCTCGCCGTTGCCCACCAGAGCGTTGCGAAACTTGGCGAACAGGTTGGGAACCTTGGGCCGCTCGCTGGCCATCTCGGCAACGTGTTCGGCATAGTTCTGGCCGAGACAGATGATCTTGTCCGGATCAGGCACCGGGGGGCCGAGCCGGACATCCTCGAGGCGGAGAACCGGAGGCTCCCGGTTTCCAAGCCGGCCCCTGGCTTCCAGGACGAGATGCTGGATGACGTCCGGCCCCAGCTCCAGAAGGCGCCGCACCGTGGGCGCCTCGAGCCCGCGGGCCCTGCTCAGCTCCGTGGCCTCGACCAGCAGCCCTTCTTCCTCGAAACCCGCCACCAACCGGTCGTCCTTACGGAAGCTGACCAACCTCACCGGGATCCTCCCAATCGACCACCGCCCTGCCGATCCCCCGCGCGGCTCTCTGCTCCTGCGGGCTCAGGCTTGCGTCGGCAGGAGCCAGCCCTACCATGATCCCGCAGTCGCCGGTGGGAGCGGGGGTCACGCGGCCACGAGTTTGTTCCCGGGCAGCTGAAACACGGTCATCGTCATCGTGAGAACAGTGGCCGACCCAGGCTGCGATGCCTTCGTCCACGCCTGGTTCCTCATCCGAGCAGCATTCGGCTACGGCGCTGACCTGAAGTCTCACGACTCCCAGTCTCGGCACGTCCGCCCCGGATTCCTGGGGGAAGGTGGACACCGACTCTTGCCCCCGCTGGGGTCAGGATGCGGCGACGGGCTTGGGCCCGAGGACCGGAGACAATCCAAGAGCGCACCGGGTCGGGCAGATCCCCGGGACAGACCACAGGGCAGTGCTCCCGAGGCGCCGGGAATCAGGGCAGCGCGCCCACCGGTTTGACCCCCGCGCCGCCCCACCAGTAAGCTACATGCCAGTTGAGCGGCGATGGGGCTCGCCGCGGCATCCGTGCCGAGACGCTCCGTGCTGGAGCTAATGGCCCCTGGCTTCGGTTGATCTTCGTGTCTAAAGGAGCTAGGGCCAGCTTGGAGTGGCGTTCGGACCGGTGCGCCCCGTGGTAGCCGCCGCCGTTGGACAGGTGGTAGCTGTCCTGGTGGTGCTGATGCTCTCGCCCCTGCTGCGAGGGGTGATCGAGAACCTCAAGGCGAAGGTGCAGTCGCGCCAGGGCTCGCCGTGGCTACAGCCCTATTTCGATCTCTGGAAGCACCTGCACAAGCAGCGCAGTCGCACGGTGCACAGTTCGACCGTCTCCACGGTCGCGCCGTACGTGGTCTTCGCCACTCCGATCGCGTTTGCGATCCTGATCCCGGTGCTGACCGCGGCACCTCTCAGTTGGGCCTTCATGGCCGACATGGTCGGAAGCGGGTTCGTCATCGGCATCGGCGGTTTCTTCACCAACCTCGCCGCCATGGACGGCGGGAGTCCCTACGGTGGACTCGGAAGCAGCCGGTCCCGGTTCGTGTCAACGCTTGCCGAACCGACATTCATCGTGGTTTTCTTCGCCGTCGGTTTCATTTCCGGAGGCACGGTGCCGTTCGTGGTCAACAACGCGCTCTTCACCAGCGCTGCCCGCGTGGTGCCCAGCCACGCGCTGGTGGCCGCAGCGTTCCTGATGGTGATCTTGGCGGAGGCGGGGCGGCTCCCCATCGACAACCCCAATAGCTCGCAGGAGCTGTCGATGATCGAAGGCTCCCGCCTCTACGAGTTCTCCGGGCCTGATCTGGCGCTCTTTGAGTGGGGCGGCCACATGAAGTTGTTTGTTCTGCTCATCGTCTGGCTCAATGTGCTGGTCCTACCGCTGGGTCTGGCGCAGGCCATCACGGTGCCCGCGTTCCTGGTGGCGATTGCGTCTCTGATGGGAAAGATGCTGGCCGCGGCCGTCCTGGTGGTGGGAATCGAGTCGGCTTTGGCCAAGATCCGCATCATGCGCGTGCCTGAGTACCTGGGAGGCAGTTTCGTGCTCGCCTTTCTGGGCCTGGCCCTCTACACGGTGGGACATTGACGGCACTGAGTGCGATGCCCCGGCTGCTTGAGGTGATCCTGTCGGCGCTCCTCCTGCTGGTCACCTACTGGTTCATCGTGACGCGGCGGCTCAGCACCGCGGTGGCCGCCTACGCGGTCCAGTCGTGGCTCCTGGGGCTCGCGGCTCTGATCCTTTACTGGGACACCCGCCTACTGGGACTGCTGGTCTTCGGACTGCTGATCATCGTCGCCAAGGGGATCCTGATCCCGAGCCTCTTCCGGCGCCAGGTAGCGTTCGCTCTGGTTGCCGGCAGAGAAACCGCCTACTACGTCCGCTTTCCTACTGCGCTGCTGATCGGGACGGCGCTGAGTCTGGTCGGTCTGCTCGCGGCCACCGACCTTCCGTTCGTGCCGCAGCTTCTTCCACCTGCGATCGCCGGCATCGCCCTGGCGGTCTTCCTCCTTGGCCTCTTCACAACCATCGCTCGGCGTGACGCCATCCTGCAGGTGACCGGGCTACTGGCAGCCGAGAACGGGCTGCTGCTGCTGAGCCTGGTGGTGGCCCCCCAGCTCAGCCTCCTGATCGAGGTGGCGATTGTGTTGGACGTGCTCATCGCGGTGCTGGTGATGGGCTTCCTGGTGGCCCGCATGCGGGATGCCGGCACCGGGACAGACACCTCCGAGCTCTCCCGGCTGCGCGGATGACCAACAGCAGTCTCATGTTGGCGGTGCTGGCGGTTCCCCTGCTGGGGGGACTTGCCAGCCTGCTGGCCCTCAGCGACCGGACCCGCTTCCTCCTGGTGGTCCCGACTGGGGTGGCCACCCTGGCGCTGGGCCTCACCCTGATCGCTCGGGTTGTCCAATCCGGCCCGGTGGCCGGGCTGAACCAGTGGCTCTACGTCGATGACCTTGATGCCGTGGTGCTGCTGGTGGTCGTGGTGGTGGCCGCGCTGGCGGGAGCCTACTCCGTGGCCTATTTCCGCAGCCCCGCCCAGGCCCACGCTATGCGGCCCGGCGAGATCCGCAAGTATTTCAGCCTCTTCCACTTCTTCACCTTCACCATGGTCCTGGCGACTGTGGCGGGGAACCTGATCCTGCTCTGGACCGCCGTGACCGCCACCACGTTTGCAGCCGCGCCCTTGGTCGATTTCTATGGCTCCCATGAGCCCCTGGAGGCGGCCTGGAAGTTTCTCGTGCTCGCGGTCGCAGGCGAACTGATCGCGCTCCTGGGCTTCTTCCTGTTATTCGAAGCTGGGATCGCCGCCCTCGGCGCCAGCTATAACTTCTCGATCCCGGTGCTGGACCGTGCGGGACCCCATCTCAACGGGGCCTTGGGGGGAATCGGCTTCTTGATGGTGCTGGTGGGCTTCGGAACCAAGGCCGGCCTGGCTCCGATGCACACCTGGCTGCCCGACGCCCACAGCCAGGCACCCGCTCCCGTCTGCGCCATGCTGTCTGGGGCGGAGTTGAATTGCGCGATGCTGGCCATCATCAGAGTCCTCGCTTTGGTCACTCCAGCCAGCCCCGCGCACGCCCGCGGCCTGCATGAGGCGCTGCTGGCCTTTGGGCTGCTGTCCATGGTGGTCGGGGTCGTGTTCCTCATCGCCCAGCGCAACTTCAAGCGCCTGCTGGCGTACTCCTCCGTTGAGCAGATGGGCCTGATCGCGGCCGGCTTTGGCCTGGGGGCTCCCATCGCGACGCTGGGGGCGGCACTGCAGATGATCACTCACAGCCTTGCCAAGAGCCTCATGTTCTTCAATTCCGGCAACCTGCTGCTGCGCTTCCGCACCACCACGGTGGCGGAGATTTCGGGAGCCATCCGAGTAGCCCCGGCGTCGGCCATCCTGGTGATCACGGGGGCACTGGCGATCGCGGGAGCGCCCCCGTTCGGGCTCTTCATCTCCGAGTTCGCCATCATTGAGGGGGCCCTGGTACGACATGCCTGGGCGGTGGCAGCGGGGCTCGGGGTGCTGTTGCTGGTCGCATTTTTGGCCCTCCTGGAACCGTTCAACCGCATGGTGTTCGGCACTGGCAGGGGAGAGCCGGTGCCGGCGCGATCCGAGCTGGGCCTGGCGGTGCTGGTGCCGGGCTACCTGCTCCTGGGCGGATTGTTGGTGCTGGGTGTCTGGATTCCCGGTCCGCTGCACTCGCTGCTCGTGGGTGCCAGTCGAGTTGCCATGAGATGACCGGGTCTGCAGGCATGATGGCGATCGCCACAGCTGTGGGACTTTCGGCGCACAGCGGAGCCCGCAATGAGTGGGTGGTCGACTGCCCGGCTTCGGAACTGGCCCCGAGGTTGCGCCGGCTGGTCGAGGAGCTGACTCTGGTCGACCTGTTCGCGACCACCGCCAAGGGATCTCGCCCACGACTCACCGCGGTGCTGGATGCGCCCGGCGACCCCGCCTGGCTGGTGGTCCACTGCGATCTGCCCGAGGCGGCATTCCCGAGCTTGAGCGCGGTCTCCCATGCCGCTAGCTGGTACGAGCGCGACATTCTGGAGATGCACAAGGTGATGCCACAGGGGCATCCCGCCCCCTATCCCCTGCGCCAGGGGAAGTCGGGAGAGCCGGGGCCGAAGTGGGCTGGTGGGGCAGCTGGCGCGGGGGACGACTCGGGGCAGCGGCCCAAGCAGCGCCCAGCCGTGACCGGCCAAGGGGTCTTTGAGCTCCCTTTGGGCCCGGTTCGAAGCGGCCCCCAGGAATCCCAGGGGTTCAGCTTCTTCTCCGGAGGGGAGGACATCGTCGTCACCGACATCACCCTGGGTTTCAAATTCCGGAGTGTCGAGCGAATCGCCGAAGGTCGCGCTCCGGCCGACGTCATCTTGCTCGCGGAGCGGATTGCGGCGTCGTCCTGCTTCGCCAACGCCCTGGCATTCTCGAGAGCGGTGGAGCGGGTGATTGGGGCCGAGGTCACCCCGTCGGAGCAGTTCACCCGCACTCTCCTGGCCGAACTGGAGCGGGCCTACAACCATCTGGGAGTGATCGGGCGGCTGGCCGAGGCGACTGGTCTGCAGGTCGCCGCCGCCCAATTCAGCCTGATGAGAGAGCGGGCTCTACGCGCCTCCGGACGGCTCACCGGGCACCGCTACCTTCGAGGCGCGCTGCGGATTGGAGGTACCGAAGTGGTGCCACCGGAGGGGGACCGGGTTTGGCTGCGCTCCGAGGTCGAGGCGTGGCGGAGCCAAGCCCTCCGCCTGCGTCACCTGCTTGAAGGGACCTCCACCTTCGTCGACAGGCTCGACACCACCGCGTACTTGGATCCCGGCTATGCCGCCGAACACAACCTGGTGGGTCCGGTGGGGCGGGCCAGTGGGATCGACAGCGACCTGCGCCGCGACCATCCCTACGGCGCCTATTCAGCAGTGGAGTTCGTAGTTCCGCTGCTGTCCCTGGGCGATGCCAAGGCCCGTTACACCGTCCACGTGATGGAGCTGGAGCAAACGCTGGGAGTGCTGCTCCAGCTGCTCGACCGCTGGCCCCACGCGCAGCCACCGGCTCCGCTTCCCAAACTGCGTTCTGGCTCCGCGCTGGGGTGGGCGGAGGCTCCCGGAGGGGCAACTGTCCACCTCGTGACCCTGGACGAGGGCGGGCGCGTCGCGAGGTGGCGGGCCCGTCCGCCTGCAGTCGTGAACTGGCACCCATTCGCGCACGCGTGCGCGAGCGGCAACAACCTCACCGATTTCCCGGTCATCGAAGCGAGCTTCGGGCTCGCGAGTGCGGAGTTCGATAGATGAGCCGATGGATTCTCCAGGGTTTGCGCAGCGGAATCCGTACCACCCGCTTCCCGAGTCCGACCCCGCCGTACGAGGAAGGAGCGAGTTCCACGGTCCGCCTGCAGTGGCAGCGACTCAGCGCCCCGGATGCTCTGGCCGCAGCCCAAATGTGCCCTAGCGGAGCGATCCAGGCGCAGGGTACGGAAGTGGAGGGAGAGCTGACCTACGATGCGGGACGATGCATCATGTGCGGCCGCTGCGCCCGGCACCTCCCGCAAGTTTTCCTGCCGGTGAAGGATGGCCGGGTGGCGGTGCGCCAGCGGAGCAGCCTGGTCACCAGGGTGGGATGGAGCGCGGCTAACCGGCCTCTGCCGCTCGAGTTGGGCCGAGCGGCGGAGGAGGTCCGCCAGCGAGCGGTCAGGATCTTTCGTCACTCCCTCCACATCCGCCATGTGGACGCCGGATCCTGCAACGGCTGCGAGTCTGAGTTGCAGATGCTGACCGGACCCTACGCGGACCTGCATCGGCTGGGCATATTCTTCACGCCGACCCCTCGTCACGCGGATGTCCTGCTCGTGACCGGGGTGGTCACCGTCAACATGGAGCGGCCTCTCATGGAGACCTATGCGGCGATGCCTGAACCCAAGTTGGTGATCGCAGCTGGGGTTTGCGCGGTCAGTGGCGGCAGCTTCGCCGGAGGCCCGGTCACCCGGGGTCCGGTGGACCGCCTGCTCCCGGTCGATGTCCACATCCCCGGATGCCCTCCCACGCCCCAGGCCATGCTCCACGGTCTGCTGCTGGCGATGAATCGGGCAGAGGACAGACCTGGACCTGAGCCTGAGGAGGTGGCTGATGGCGCTTGAGCTCCTGGCAGCCGCCCTGGCATGCTATGCGGTCGCCAGCCTGCTCGGCCTCGGGGTGCTGTGGTGGCGTGGATTCGCCGAGCTATCGGCTGCGGCGGGGTTCGTGGCCGGCCTGCTCGGAGTGGGCACCGCCGCGGTCTGGCTGGGCGGGGGGCGTGGCGTCCTGCTCTTACCGGTAAGCACGCCATTGGGTGGCTTCACGGTGGCAGCCACCCCGCTGGCGGCTACCTTCGTGCTCCTCACGGGGGTGGTGAGCAGCGGCCTGTCGTTGTTCACGGCAGGCTACACACCGCATGTTGGCGGTGCCTTGCGCCAGGCCTGCGTCCACTCGTTGCTCAATATCACGTTTGCGGCGGTCATCCTGGTGCTGGCGGCCGCAAATGCCCTCACGTTCTTGGTGGCGTGGGAGACGATGGTGATCGCAACCTACGTGCTGGTCACGGTCGAGTTCGATCGGCCGGGCCGGCCTCAGGCCGCGTTTCTGATGCTGGCGCTTTCCAAACTCGGATTCATCGCGATCGCCGGCGGCTTTGCCGCAATGGGCGCTCTGCGCAGCGGGGTCTCCTTCGCCACCCTCGCCCGTCATCCGGCACCTGGAGCGGGGCTCGCTTCGATCGTCTTTCTGTTGTTTTTGATAGGGTTCGGGGTCAAAGCTGGCCTGGTACCGCTGCAGGGGTGGCTCACCGAGGCACATCCGGCGGCACCCGCCAACGTATCCGCGGCGCTGTCCGGGGTCGTGGTCGCCGTTGCCATCTACGGCTTGGTCCTGACCGTCTTGACCTTGCTCGGCCCGCCCTCCGCCTGGTGGGGCTATCTCACCCTGGGTGCAGGGGTCATCACCGCCCTCTACGGAGTGCTGTTCTCACTGGTGGTGCCCAACTTCAAGCGGATGTTGGCCTACAGCACCATCGAGAACCTGGGCTTCATGATCGCCATGGTGGGCCTGGCACTGGTGTTCATCAGCAGTCATCAGCCGCTCCTGGGGGCTGCCGCGCTGGTGGTTGCGATCCTGCACGCGCTGTACCACGGCCTGCTCAAGAGCACCGCCTTCATGGGCGCGGGTTGCATTGACGTGGCTACCCATGGCCTTGATCTGGATCGTCTCGGAGGTCTGGCCCGGCGCATGCGGTGGTCCACGTTGCTCTTCTTCGTGGCCGCCATGGGTCTGGCCGGGATCCCGCCGCTGAACGGCTTTCAAACGGAATGGCTGGGACTCCAGATGCTGATTCGATCGCGCATCCTGGCCACCCCCGAGAGCCGCCTCTACCTGGCCGGAGCCGGACTGCTGTTGACGCTCACGTTCGCCCTGGCCACCACCGCCTACGTCCGGGTCTTCGGGGGTGCCTTCCTAGGCGCACCGCGGAGCCGGGAGGCCCGCCAGGCACGCGAGGTGCCCTGGACCATGCGGCTCGGTATGTTCGTAACCGCCGCCGCCGCCGTGGTCACCGCTCTGGTGCCGGCAATCGGCATCGGCGCCGCAGTCACCTCCGCCTCGGCAGTCACACGCGTGCCTCAGCTCTTGAACGCCCTGCTTCCGCCGATCTTCCTGAAGCCCCAGCAGTTCGCACTGCCCGCGCGCCTGGGGGGCACATTCCTGAGCCAGATTCTTCCCGGCAACGGGGTGGTGATCACCCCAACCAGTTTCAACTACGCGTTCATCTCGCCTCCATACATTCTGCTCAGCCTGCTGGCGGTGATCGGGCTGACCGCGGGCGCAATCCACCTGCTGGGCCGCGGCGAACCCATGCGGCGGGACCCCTGGGTCGGTGGCGGGAGCAGCTTCCGGCCGTCGATGCAGTACACCGCCACCGGTTTCACCAACCTATTCCGCTCGACCTTCGGAAGGGTCTTTCGGGATCGGCGCACAGTCGCCCAGGAGTACCACCAGTCGCCTTACTACGCCCATTCGGTCAGCTACGAGCGCAGGGTGGTGGAACCGGTCGAGACCTATCTCTACCGTCCCGTGGTTCTAGCGGCCCGGCAGCTGTCGGCTCGGTTCGGCGTGATCCAAGGGGGGAACGTCGGTCTGTACCTGCTCTACGTGGTCGCGGTCTTCGTAATTCTGCTGCTGATCCACTGACCTCCCCGGGCTCTCGCCGCCGCCAGGTGCATCGCCAGTTGCCGTGGCCCGCCGGCGGGGCGGCCGCAAGGCGTCCCCGGTAATCTCCGGAATCGACGCCTCCATCAGATCGAGGAGCTCCCGGGCCAGCTCCAATCCGACCGAATTTGGTCGCACCATGATCTGCCGCCTGTCTCTGGTGCTTGGTTGGCAACCGACCAGCCGCCGCCGCTCGAGCCGATCCACGATCCGGCTGAGCCCGCTCGCGCTGAAACCGCTATCGGCAGCGAGCCCGGACATCGTTGCCGTTCCGCCGGCTGTGGCGGCCACCCGTACCAGCACCTCCGCGGCGGCGAGGTCGATCCCATGAGCTGCAACGACCACCCGGTCCAATTGACCGCCCCACCGACGCGCCTGAGCCAGCAGGTCCAGGATCCTAGCCAGGTTGGGATAGAGGGCTGGTGTCCCTGACTCGCCGACCCCCGGTGATGGCTCGGTCCGGCCGCAGCTGCATCTGGGGCCCCTGGTCACGGAGTGCGAATCACGGCTTCGAATCCGAGCCGGCGCCGCCAGGCTCTGCGGGCCGGTCTCACACTCGCCAGCAACGGTGAGACTTGGTGAAGACAGCCTGATCCCCACCGGCGCATGCCGGCGGCGAACCGTCGCGAGCCGTCAGCAACCAAGGGGGCGTAGGTGCGGCAGCCGCTTCGCGAACGCCTTGGCCTGGCACCTTCTGGCAGCTCAGATCCATGCACCAAGCCGGCTGCCGGCAACCGCTGCCTACGCCAGACAGGACGGGACCAACGCGACGGACGGGGCACGGCACCACTCCTGATTCGCAACGACCGCGGCTTCTGTGTAGAAGCCATCAGTCGGCGAACCGACGAGCGCGGGCCTCATCGCGTTCCAGATTGTAAGCGGCAAGGGCCCCAGCGGGCGCGGCCGGGCTGGGTCAGCTCCGCTACGGGACCGCACCTCCTTCCCCGTTTGAGGACATCCCTGTTGGGGGAACCTCGTGCTCGGGACAGGACCGAGGTCCTTCCCGACCGGCCGGTCGCTGCGGCCCCGAGCCGGCCCACCGTGTTGCGGGCCCCTGGGAAGGCGCCTGCGCGTTCACTCGTCGTGCAGGGGGAGGGTCAACCGGGCCACGATCACATTGCGGCGGCGGCGTAGGGCTGCCGAGAGCACCAGATCGAGGTGGTTGTGAAGGATCCGGTGCCAGAAGTGGCTGGGCACGATGACCGGGATGAGCAGGACCACCCTCCTGGTCGATGAGGGCTTCAGACTGCTCAGGTATCGGAGCAGGGGCCGCGCCACCGAGTGGTACTGGGAGTGGAGCACCACCAATTCCACTCCCGGGTCCCAGCGCGCCCACTCCTCCTCGACCGCCTTCTGACGCTCGCTGTCCTCGGCGAACACCACCGTCACCGCATGCACCTCGTCGCCCATCGAGAGCGCCTGAGACAGGGCTTCGCGAGTCAGCTTGGACACCTCGGTGAAGGGCACCACCACGATCGAGCGGCCCCGCCGGGGCTTGGCGGGGCGATCTCCCAGGCGGATCTCGGCCGCGACCCGGCGGTAGTACCGGTGAACCCGGACGAAGAGCAGGATCAGGAGCGGAATGGCGATGACCACGACCCATGCCCCCTCCCGGAACTTGGTCAGGACGAAGATCAGGGTGGAGATGCCGCTGGCGGTGGCCCCGACCGCGTTCAGCGCCGCCCGCCACCGCCAACCGCCTTCGCGGCCCCGGAGCCAGTGACGCACCATGCCGGATTGGGCCAGGGTGAACCCGGTGAACACCCCGATCGCGAAGAGCGGGATCAGAGAGTCGGTGTTGCCCCCGGTGGCGATCAGGAGGATGGCGGCCAAGACCGCCAACGCCACGATCCCATAGGTGAAGACCAGGCGGTCCCCCCGGATCGCGAAGGCGTGCGGAAGGCGGTGGTCGGCCGCCAGCAGGCTCGCCAGCACGGGCAGCCCTCCGAAGCTGGTGTTGGCGGCCAGGGCCAGGGCCAGCGTCACCAGCAGCGAGATCGCGTCGAACAGCCAACCCCGACCCAACGAATAGGCGACTATCTGGTTGAGCACCGCGTTGCCGGCCCGGGGCTCGACGTGGAACCTCTGCACCAAAACCGCCAGCCCCAGCAGCATCGCGGCCAGCAGGATGCCCAAGAGCAGCTCCGTCTGCCGGGCGGTCCTGACCCGGGGCTTGCGAAACAGGGGAACGCCGTTGGCGATGGCCTCGACCCCGGTCAAGGCACTGCAACCCGCCGAGAACGCCTGCAGGATCAGCAGCACGCCGACCGCCTGGAGCGTGTGGGTCGCCACCTGGGCAGCGCCGAACTGACGCAGGTGGGGGGCGAAGGGGTGGATCAAACCGACCCCGATCACCGCCAGGACCGCGACGATGAAACCC